>JAFGQQ010000229.1 GCA_016935595.1 Bacteroidales bacterium | reverse complement strand
GGTCCCTGACAACTTCCTACAATGAAAACACCATTTGTTGTTGTTGCGACAGGATCGAGTTTAGGATGCTTTTCAATAAAAAAATTATTCATATCCAAACTCACCCCTAAGGCATTGGAAACTTGTTTGGCACTTTCACGGGCTTCCATCCCAACCATTAAAATCACCATGTCAGCAGGAACCTCAATTTGTTTGCCGGACTTTTTCTCGTTCATTTCAATAATCATATCGCATGTATCATTCTTATCAGCTTTCCTTATTTTTGGCAAATCATTTTCCTGATCGAACATTAAAAACATCACCTTTTTTCTTGATGTCAATGTATAAAGCTCTTCGCATCCCTTCGACATTGCCCGCATATCGGTATAAATTTCATAAATATTTGCTTTAGGAAAAGCTGAACGGATTTGGTTTGCATACTTTAAAGCTACAGTACAACAGATACGGGAGCAATATTCATGGCTATTTTTATTTCGGCTGCCAACACAGTGAATAATTGCAATGTCTTTTGGAATGTTTCCGTCTTTCTTTTTTATCTCACCCGATAATAACATCTTTTCAAACTCAGCAGAAATAATTACATCGGGAAATTTGCTGTACCCATAATTTTCAAGCCTTGAAGGATCAAATGTTTTAAGTCCGACAGCTACAAAAATATTACCGAAGGTAACTTTTTTTTCTGCGCCATTTTCAGGTAATGTGGTTTCGAAATTACCAATGTAACCTGAAATACTTTTAATTTCGGTATTTAGAAATAATTCAATATTTTCACTATTTGTGACCTCTTCAATTAAAGGCTTTATCATCTGTTGAGCGCTATTCAGATAAGGGAAAGTCAAATCAATTTCAGCCGTGTGTCCACCCAATTTATCTGTTTTTTCAACAAGATAAACCTTTTTACCTGCACGTGCAATATCCAATGCGGCTGTGATTCCCGAAATGCCTCCACCTATAATTAAAGTTGCAGGATCAATTTTAACTGAACGGGCATCAAGCGGTTGATGAAGGTTAACCCGGTTGATGGCAGCTTTTATTAAAGCCATTGCCTTTTTTGTACCAACTTCCTTATCGGTATGCACCCAGGAAACATGCTCGCGAATGTTTGCAATTTGCAATAAATAAGGATTTAATCCCGCTTTTTGTATTGCTTTTCTGAAGGTCAACTCATGTATTCTTGGAGAACATGATGCAACAACAATTCTGTTCAGGTTGTTCTCTTTTATATCTTTAATTATCATATCCTGACCAGGATCAGAACACATATATTTGTAATCCTTTGAAATTATAACATTAGTAATAGATTTCATTTCCTCAGCAACAGCAGCAACATCAACAATTTTTGCAATATTGGTGCCGCATGCGCAAACATAAACACCTATTCTCGGTTTTTCCATGTTAATCAATCTCCAGCAAATTAATTCTCTGATAGTTTTTTAATGATTGCATTTTTTTTTAAATATGAAAAATATACTGTAAAAGGACGATATGCCAAATGCGACCACTTTGAAAACGGAACTTCAATAACCAGCATAGGAACCAGAACCGATAAATGAATAATATACATATAATAGGTTGCATAAGGCATTCCGTTAATTCTGAAAAAATGCAATAAAATACCGGTAAGCGTGGTTAAAAACAATAAAATAATAAATAACCAGTCGGTTAAATGACTGAATTTAAAAATCTCTTTGTCTCTTTTAATTCTTCCTCTAAAAAAATAAAACAAACCAACAAATAGCCCTAATGTTGCATAATATCCCAATATACGTTGCGGATGAAACCATGCATGGATTTTTTCTGTCTGAAACCATGGTAAGAAGCCAACAATCATGGTGAACATAATTACATAACTTGTCATTAAAAACCAGTGGGAAAACCAGTATTTTTTATCGTCACATTTGTTAAACCTTTTTTGTGTTGCAAAATGAAGTATAAGGTCTTTAATTCCAATGATGTATGATTTTAAAGAAATTTTTATGGATTTATCCCTTAAAATTACCAGATACCACATATGGAATATATTGGTAATAAGCAGTCCGCCAATACCTGCTGCCATTATTAAGTCGCCCAAATGTACCCAGTGAACAGGAAACATTTCATTTAATTTAACTCCTCCGCTTGCATTAAGTTCAGTAACAATTCCATTAGGATTAAAAACACTAAACATGAGTGCTACGATTGCACCAATCACCAAAATCGCAATAAATTCTAACCAGTGTGAAGTGTAAAATTTTTTTGATAACCCCGTCCAATCATATACTGCGGTAAGATATCGCCTTAAGATCATCATGGTTTCAGCAGGGTTTGCATCACGCGGACACTTTGTTGAACATTCCCCACAATAATAACACAGCCAGGGTTCGATGCTGGATGAAAGAGAATCTTTTAAACCCATCTGTATATCGCCATAGCTTTTCCTGGGGAAGAGAAAACCCTGCTCAGTTAGCGGACATGTTGCAGTGCAATTTCCGCAATGAAAACAATCGTTCCATCCGCCCTTTCCAAATTTTTCGACTTCTTTAATTAAATTTGCATCAACTCTTTCAGCCATATTTTTACTCATTTATTCTTATGAGTTTTGAAATATTTGATTCAATTTCTTTTAAATCAGTATCTTTTAAATTATTAATTATCTTACTGCTCATAATACTTTGCAATACTTTTGAAGCAGCAGCCGATGCCTGTGCAACGGTATCGGGAATATCTTTTGGGCCCTGACATACGCCTGCAATAAAAATTCCACCTTTTAAAGTGCCGGTGGGATTGCTAATATAATTAGATTCTATAAACCAACCATCCTCGGTTTGCGAAATACCTGCCATTTCGGCAATTTTTATAGCATCTTCACGCGGTTCAAGTCCAACTGCCAGGATAACCATATCAACCTCTTGCTCAATGAGCTTTCCTCCTTCGATGTCTTCACTCCTTAACCAAAGTCTGCCATTTTTATCTTCAACTTTAGCTGTCCGTCCACGAATTATTTCTACTCCCTCCTCCTCAATTCGCTTATAAAATTCCTCATAACCTTTACCAAAAGCACGAATATCTATGTAATACTCAAAAACTTCAACATCAGGTATTTTTTCTTTTACCAGGTGAGCCAGTTTTAAAGAATACATACAGCAAACTTTTGAACAGTATTTATTAAAGTTTTCATCACGACTGCCCACGCAATGAATAATTGCAATACGTTCGGGCATATCTCCTTCCGGTCGAAAAATCCAGTTGCCTTTTTTGTCCTGCGTTCTGAAATAAATATTACCATCTGTTGGGCCCGAAGCATTTACGAGTCGTTCGAATTCCAACGATGTTAAGACATTCGGTAATTTACCATAACCGAAGCGATCATCACGGGTTGCATCGAATGGTTTATAACCTGTAGCAAGAATAATATTACCAATTGAAACTTCAATTTCTTCATCCTTATCTTCATAGTTAATACAATCAGGCACCGGACAAACTTTTGCGCAAACACCGCACTTATCCTGGGTAATTTTTGTACAATTGTCTGCGTCAATCAGGTATTTATTTGGAACAGCCTGAGGGAATGGAATATAAATTGCTTTTCGCAGGGTAGTTTTTGCATCAAATTCACTTGGAACTTTGGATGGACATTTTTCTGCACAGGTGCCACATCCAATACAGGTTGATTGGTTGACAAATCTAGCTTTTTTAAGAATTTTTGCCTTATAATCCCCTGGAACCCCTAAAATATTCTTTACTTCACTATAAGTAAAAAGTTCAATATTAGGATGTTGTCCAACCTCAACCATTTTAGGTGTTAATATGCATGCAGCACAATCGAGTGTCGGAAAAGTTTTATCGAAAGTTGCCATATATCCGCCAATGGTTCCGGTTTTTTCAACGAGATATACCTTTTGGCCGGCATTGGCAATTTCCAAGGAAGCCTGTATTCCGGCAATGCCACCACCAATTATTAGAGTAGCTGGATTTACATAATTATTAATTATTGTCGAAGCTTTTTCAAACGGAACATTATGTACTGCACAGGCGATGACAGCTTTTGCTAAATCGGTATCATTTTTATTGTAAACACCATGTTCCCTGAAAGAAGCCAGCATAACATTTTCAGGTTTATTACCGGCAATAACCATAGCCCTGGCAAAAAAAGTCTTTTCCATTCCTGGAGTTTCTCCTGCAATAATAAGGCGTTGAATTTCATTCTTTTTTAAAATAATTGCAAAATCTTCAGGATCGGAAAGCCTAAATTCACTTGATTTCCAAATTATAGAAACAAGAGAAATATTACGGGCGTAATTAATTACTTCTTCATAATTTATTATTCCCCCACTAAATCTAATTGGCTCAATGAAATAAATTCCTGTTTTTACTAACATAATAAAACTTATAAATACATTTAATCTGAGTGAAATCAGATATAGTTATTATAAATCCAATTTTATTTACTTAGATATCGTATTTCTTAATTGGTTTTAAGTGATTCACTTAAAAAAACGTGTAAAAATAATTCTCTTAATTTAAAGAACAAACTTTAGAAGATTTTTTAACATATTTTGAGATTAATCACTTAAAGATTTCAATAATTTTTTTGCCCAACTCTTTTCAGAAGGAGAACCTTTATTAATATATAAATGAACTTTTTGCTTTAATTCTTCTTTCAAATTTTCAGAGAGCATGTCTGCCATCCTATATATGCTTTCAAATATTCGAGTAATTCGGTTAGGACATGTTTTTACGGCTTGAATTAAATAAGGATATGCTTTTTCACAATAGCATACAGATATTGCTCCAATATATCCCAAATATGTAATTGCCCTGTCTTTTAACACTGTGCCTTCTTTCGGATCTAAATATTTTATAACCTCATCAAAAATCTCAAATGCTTCATCGGGTTTTAACCGGGCACAAAGGGCAATTGTATGAATCATCATCCACCTGGTTTGTGGTTCGGAATAATTTAACGCTTCAACAAAAACATCAATATTCTCAGCTACTAAATCGGGTTTTTCCTCAGCAACTTTTTCAATTATCTTTGACGCCCCGCTCCTAACATTTTTTGAATCATAATGTAAAAGTTTTATTGCTTCTTTTAATATGTCGGTTCGACCATTTAAAACATCTTTTGCCAGTTGTTTGCCTAAAGCAGAAGATACTGTTCCTTTATTCTGAATTAACTGCTCGAGTAAAGTCATTTTGTTGAATTATTATATTTTTGAACAAATTTGCTAGCAGCTTCACGGGTCTTTGGGCTATCACTTTCTAATTGATTTTTAACAAATTCCATGATTTCGCTTTTGTTTTCAGCATCTTTATAAATACTATCAAAAAATTCTATAATGTACGCTTTTACCAGTTCTTTCTGTTTTACTTCATTGCTTTTTATATCATAATTCAAAAACCTTTCAATAACAGCAGGCAGTAAATTTGGTTTTGCACCAACAATTTTTAATGAATTAAGCGCAGTATGTCCGGCAACCGATACTTTTTTATTATATAATAAATCGAAAAAACTATCAAAAATTTCATCAAACCGGTTATTATGATCAATTTTCGTAAGATTGGCAATCATATACATTCCATTCATATTATGAAATGCATTTTTACTCTCAATTAAACTCACAAAAAAATCCCAGTATTTATATAATAAATCAGGCGCTTTTTCGCTGACTATCAATAAAATCTGGTGACATTTGAACCTTAATTCATTATCTCTATTTGAAGTTGAAATTCCGGCTATTAATTCTTCCAGAATATTACTATTTTCAATAGCCAAATTGGCAATCTCCTTAAATTCTATACTCTGATTAAATAAATCTTTGACTATTTCCATAACGCCCAAATTTATTTAATTTTTTCGAGATACTTATCAAATTTAGATTCTACTGTTAATTCATGGGTTAAAAAATTTCCTTTGTAAAAAATGCTACAATTAGTAAACGGAGACGGAGCGTTTTGAGCTTCTGATTTGTCTGAAATCAGAATTACCTTGATTTTGAAACCTTTACTTTCGGCATATTTTGAAATTCTATTGATCCAGGGTTCCATAAACGGACAATGGTTTGAATAATAAAAAACCAATCCTTTCTTTTCGTCACATTTTGCTGCTTTTACACTACTTTTAAATTTAGGCTGAGGTGCATCTTTGAACTTTTTTACCAATAACTCAAAATAAGGTGGCGAAAAATCACAAACTTTAAAGCCTTTTTTTATTAAATATTTTTTATCTGATAAAAAAGGCATTTTCTTTTTACTCGAAAGAATGACCAACCCGTTTTTGTCTTTAGCATTATTTTCACATTCTTCGAGCAATTTTGTCCCAAAACCATGGCCTTTATACTTTCCTGATACCCAAAAGCAATCAATGTAAGTATAACCGGGAGCTTCGACAGGAGCCCATGCGTTTTCTGCAGGAATATATTCAATAAAAGCT
>JAFGQQ010000228.1 GCA_016935595.1 Bacteroidales bacterium | reverse complement strand
AACTGCCCGCGAACTGAAAAGGGAAACAGGGAAAAGTGTAAAGTGAGCAGAGAACAGTCTTTGTCCTCCGAAACGTAGTGAAGGAGGTCTTTGTCCTCCGAAACGTAGTGAAGGAGGAAAGCGGTGAACAGTTTGATAATGCCTAAATAAATTGAGAATTAAGTCATTTATGGTTAATTCATTGTCATTTATCGTGAAAATTTTAAGCTCCAACCATTGTATTGCCAAAGCTTTAGCCTAGGCACAGGAGCGATATGTTTGTAGAAAAAAATATACCAAAAACATCCCCGCCACACGATGTGCCGTTTAATTGAAATACAAATCTGTTCTGTGGCGGAATAGCAGTGAACAGTCTTTGTTAGTGAAGGAGGAAAGCAGTGAGCAGTGAGGACTAAAAAGTGAGGAGTATCAAGTAATCATTACTCAATAAATTGAGAATTAAGTCATTTATGGTTAATTCATTGTCATTTATCGTGAAAATTTTAAGCTCCATACATTGTGTTGCCGAAGCTTTAGCCTAGGCACAGGAGCGATATGTTTGTAGGTGATGGTGTACCAAAAACATCCCCGCCACACGATGTGCCGTTTAGTTGAACTACAAATCTGTTCTGTGGCGGAATAGCAGTGAACAATGAACAGTGAGCAGTAACACCACCCCCTCCGGAACGCTATCCGTTAATTGGCAGCCAGATAAAAACTTAAAAAAGATTAAAACAATTATAACGGAAGTGTAAAATAAAATGTTGAGCCTTTTTTCTCATCTGATTTCACCCAAATTTTTCCACCCATCAATTCAACAAGTTTTTTAGAAATTGCCAATCCCAGGCCTGTGCCACCATATAGTTTTGTAGTTTTATTTTCAATCTTAAAGAAATGATTAAAAATATTGTTATAGTCATTTTCATTAATCCCTATGCCCGTATCGGTTACAAAAAATTGCACATAGGTTTTATTAATCATAAACCCATAATGTATACTGCCATTTTCGGTATATTTATATGCATTAGACAACAAATTATTAAAAACCTGGCGGAAACGCACTTTATCATTAAATAAAATCAATTCATTACTAAACTCATTTTCAACAAACTTTAATTCCAGGTTTTTTTCATTATGTTGTTTATAATAAAACTCCAGTTCCTTTATTATTTCAACAGCATCAAATTCTTTTTTAGTAAGTGAAAGCTGGTCGGCTTCAATAAGCGATATATCAATAATATCATTAATAATTACCAATAGTGTCTCACTGTTGCTTTCTATCATCTTTATAAAATTATTCTTTTCTTCCTCGGAATATACAGGTTCTTTTAACAATGATGTAAAACCAACAATAGCATTCATGGGGGTACGGATCTCATGGCTCATATTGGCCAAAAATGCCGATTTTAGTTTATCTGACATTTCTGCTTTCACTTTAGCTTCTTCAAGTTCGGCGGTACGTTCTTCAACCAAACGTTCAAGATTGTCGCGATGATTTGATAATTCAGCATTTTGAGCTGTTATTTCTTCCTGCTTCTCTTCTAAAAGTGTATTAATTTCTTTTAACTCAATGGTTCGTTCGGCCACTTTCTTCTCAAGGGTAATTTTTTGATTTCTCAATACCGATAAGCGTACCCTGAATATGGTTATAATTATTAATATTATTATAACAAAAATAAAAATTTTAAAAGTAAAGGTCTGCCACCATAAAGGGGTAACAATTATTTTTAAAGTTTTAGGCGTTGGGCTCCAAAATCCGTCATTGTTAGAAGCCCTTACCATGAATGCATATTTCCCAGGTTGAATATTTGTATATGTAGCCGATCTGCCATTACCCGCATCAATCCATTCTTTATCATATCCTTCGAGCTTAAATTGATATTGGTTCTTTTCTGCATCCAAATAGTTTAAAGCAGCATATTTTATAATAAAATTTGAGTTTTTATAGGACAGTTTAATATGATCAATTAGGTTAATATTGCCAGATATTGGCCTGAATTTTTTACTTTCGTTTACCTGCGGGTAAAGAAGCATAAATTCAGTAAATACAATTTTTGGCGGAATAGTATTAAATTTTATACTATCGGGATGAAAATAAGTATAACCGCTTGAACTGCCAAAATACATAAAGCCCTGGCTGTTTTTATAAACAGCCCTTTTAATAAATTCATTACCCGAAAGCCCGTCTTCCTTCGTAAATTTATAAATTAAAGGTTGGCCGTCGGGATGGTTAACACCATTAACAACTTTTACCAATCCTTTCGAAGTACTTAACCATAAATTTTCATTGTCATCTTCCAAAATCCCCTGGATAGTATTGTCTGGCAGTTCATCTTCGGTCAGATAAAACCTAAACCTGCAAGTATTTTCGTTAAATATTGCCAGGCCGGTATTTGAACCAATCCAAATGTTTTGTTTACTGTCTTCGTATAGGGAAATAATATGCCTTCCCAAATCATTACCAATTGAGTCATAACTAAATACATTATGGATAAAATTATCGTTTTTATTGTCGTATAAATCTAAAGATGAATAAGTAGATATATACAATTTGCCTTTACTCGTATATATAAGTGTATTAAGTGAATTTGTAAATATGCTTTTTTTATCTTCTTCACTATGCTGATAGCTTTTAAACAAACCCGACAAATAATTATATTTATTTAATCCGCCCCCCAAAGTTGCAATCCACAAATTGCCGTGGTTATCCTCACAAATTGAAAAAACGTTGGCATTACTAATTGTATTCGGATTGTTATCAGGCAAATAACGTTTAAATGTTTGGGTATTGGGTTGAAATAAACTTATGCCCCCCGACCATGCGCCAAACCATAAATTATTATCACTATCGTTAAATATTGAATATATAGCATTGCCACCAATACTTGAAGGGTTATTAACATCAAAATTGAAATGGGAAAAAATCTTATTGCTTTTGTCATACCTATCCAGACCACCTTCTGTCCCAATCCATAAAAAATCATCATCTTCAAAAAATGCATTTACATGGTTACTTTGAATAGAATTTTCAGTATAGGGAATAACGCTGACAATATTAAAATTTTTATTTCTTTTAGTAAAATAATTGATTCCCCCATTAAATGTGCCAAGCCAGATATCTTTTAATTTATCCTCATAAATAAAAGTAATGGTATTGTCGCTAACCGTTTTACAATCATTTATATTACTTTGCAAATGCAATTTTATAAACTCCCCTGACTTATAAAAATTATTTAAATCTATAATATCCAGCCCATTATCAGAATCATATCCAATCCATAATTTATTTTGGTAATCAACTTTTGTATATAACACACTACCTTCAACAATTTTCCGGACAGCATAGTTATCGGAATAAAAATTTTCAATCATATAAAGCCCATGTTTATAGGTTCCAACAAATAGTTCTTTGTTTTGGCCTTCGTTAACAGACAATATATTACATTGAATATCGGTCTTTTGGTTGACAATTAACGGTATTACTTGAAAACAATCATTTTTTTCCTGATATATATTTAAACCGTTCCTTGTCCCAATCCAAATATCTTGTCCGGTATTTTTAAAGAGGCAATTTATGTAATTATTGCTAATAGAATTAGTATAATTGGAATTATGAAAATATAAAACAAGGCTGTCTGTTTTTATATAATATTTATATAAACCTTCTGTAGTCCCAAACCAAATTATGTTTTCATCTTCAATTATCATTGCAAGGACCGATTGCCTTTTTAGTAAAGGAAAATGATTAAATTCATCGGTGAGGTAATTATAGGTATATATACCAATATCGGTGCACACCCATAATTCATTCTCGTTTTTGTTAAAAATGGCATTAACGTTAATCTCACCAATATTTTGTTGTTTTATCGATTTTGGCCGGTAAACTTTAAATTCATAGCCATTATAACAATTCAAACCATCGGAGGTGCCAATCCATAATAAATCCTTATCATCCTGGTAAATATAACGTACCCAATTGTTCGACAATCCTTCAGAAATAGTAATTCTTTTAAACTGAAAAGAATCTGGTTTGCTTAAACCCGGACAAACAATAAAAAAAAAGAAAAAAACAAAGCCAAGCAATTGTTTTATTTTGCATTCTGCTATGCTGGCGCATATTAATCTATTCAGGACTTTAACCACTTAAAAAACCTGCCTTTCTATTTTAATTTATCTTTACATTGGTTAATCATTAGAAATAAATCCATTCTTTCAAAAGGTTTAGCCAGATAATTATCAAAACCTGAATTTAACACTTTTTCTTTGTCGTTTGCAAGTGCATATGCAGTAACTGCAATTACAGGAATTTTTTCATTTATCTCCTTTATGCGCTTTGTTGCTTCATACCCATCCATTTCAGGCATTTTAATATCCATTAAAACAATACTTTTCGATATGTTTTTGCTTTTTTGAACATATTCAACAGCTTCCAATCCATTTTTTGCCCATTCGATTTTTGCTTTTGTAGGTTTTAAGACACTATTTAAAAGGTCAAAATTAATTTTATCATCTTCAGCTACTAAAATGGTAATATCTGAAAAATCAAAATCTCCGGCCTGAATTATTTTTTCGTGCTTACCTACAGATTTTAATTTATTATAAGGTATTGTGAAATAAAATGCTGAACCATGTTTTAGTTTTGATTCAAACCATATTGAGCCTCCCATTAATTCAACGAGTCTTTTACATATAGAAAGCCCGATTCCGGTTCCCCTGTATATTTTATTTTCTTTGTCTTCGATTTTGTAAAAATGGTTAAATATATTATCGCTTAATGATTCGGGAATTCCAATACCTGTATCTTTAACAAAAAATCTAACCATATTTCCCTCAACTTCATATCCAAATTCAATTTTTCCCTTTTCGGTATATTTATATGCATTGCCAATTAAATTCGATAAAACCTGCCTAAACCTTACTTTATCATTAAAAATTATTAAGTCTTCATTTTTTGTTCCCCTTAAAAATTTTATTACAATGTCTTTGTCATTCTTAATATTGTAGAGTTCTTCCAATTCAACACATATTTCACCTATATTAAATTCTGACCTGGAAAGCTTAAGCTGGTCAGCTTCAATAAGTGAAATATCAATAATATCATTTATTAAAACCATTAAAGCATCGCTATTATTGCTAATCATTTTCGCAAATTCTTTTTTTTGCTCTTCAGAATAATCCCTCTCAAGTAATAATGTCGAAAAACCCACTATGGCATTCATGGGCGTTCTTATTTCATGGCTCATATTCGCCAAAAATGCCGATTTTAACCTGTCAGACACTTCAGCTTTTACTTTTGCTTCTTCAAGTTCAGCGGTTCTTTGTTCGACGAGTTGTTCAAGATTGTTGCGATGAAGCGACAATTCAAAATTTTGGGCTGTAATCTCTTCCTGTTTTTCTTCAAGTATAGTATTAATTTCTTTTAATTCATTTGTACGTTCTTGTACTTTTTGTTCCAGGTATTTTTTTTGATTCCTGAGCAACCGTAACCTCATTCTAAAAATGGTAATAACCCCGAAAATAATAAACAATATAAGAAAACTTTTAAATAACAATGTACGCCACCAGGGCGGATTAATTATGATGGAAAGCGTTTTGGGCACTTCACACCAATATCCGTCATTATTGGAACCCCTGACTTTAAAAGTATAATTGCCGGGTTGAATATTTGTATAAGTTGCCATTTGCAAATTTCCCACCTGGTGCCATCCACTTTCATAACCCTCAAGGATATATTCATATGAATTATTTTTGGAATTAATAAAATTTAATGCAACATATTTAATACTAAAATCGGATTGATTGTAATTAAGTACGACTTCATTTATTGTGCTTATATTTTCAAAGTTGTGGTTTTGGCCATTTTTATCGAAAGCAGCAGGTTTAAACAAATTAAATTCGGTGATTAACATTTCAGGTTTTAATAAATTGTCTTTTATTTGATTAGGGAAAAAAGAAGTATAACCATGTGAACTGCCAAAAAATAATTTTCCTTCTTTATTTTTGTATACTGCCCTGGCTACAAACTCATTTGAGGGTAACCCATCATTGGTATCAAAACTTTTAAAAACAGGGGTATCAGGGACATAAACTCCCTTAATAAATTGAACAATTCCACCATTAGTGCTTAACCACAAGTTTTTATCATCATCTTCGGTTATGGCCTGAATAGAATTATTTGGCAACCCCGAATTTGCGGTGTATTTTTTAAAAGTTCCTCTCTCCCGGTTAAAATAATTTAATCCCATAACTGTTGCAATCCATATATTCTTTTCACTATCTTCAAATATTAACTGTTTATATCCTTTACTAATTGAATTGGGATCATCCGGATTATGCACATAATGCATAAAAGTATTTGAATTTCTGTCGAATATATCGAGAGAATGAAATGTTGAAATGTATAAAATACGCTCTGACGATTCAAAAATATAATTCACCGCGTTATGAAAAAGACTTTTAGAATTGAATTCTTCAGGAACAAAATATGAAAATGAACCGGTATTGTAATTAAATTTATTTAATCCCCCTCCTATTGTTCCTATCCAAAGATTTTTTTCATGGTCTTCATAAATTGAAAAAATGTTATTGTTGCTAATTGAACCTTGATTGTTATTTGAAATATACCTTTTAAAAGTACCCGTTTCATAATCGAATTTATTTAATCCGCCAGCCCATGTCCCTATCCATAAATTGCCTTTTGTGTCTTTATATATAGAATATATGGCATCTGCACCTAAAGAGGAAGAATCATCAGGATTATGGTAATAATGTTTAAACAAATTTGTTTTTTTGTTCAATTGGTCAAGCCCGTCTTCTGTTCCAATCCATAAATAATCGTCTTCTTCATAAAAACAATTAACCAGGTTAGAGCTTATTGAATTTTGCGGATTTATTGCCATCTCAAAATTAACAAAAGGTTTAATCCTTTCGCTATATAAATTTACCCCGCCGCCAAACGTACCAATCCAAATATCGTTATTTTTATCAACATACATACTGTTAACAGTATTACTGCTTAAACTGCCTTTTTTTTCAGGCAAGTGCCTAATATGGACAATATCGGTTTTATTTGAATGATTTAATTGATTTAAAGAAAGGATATCAATACCTTCATTATTGCTTCTTCCAATCCATAAATTATTATTATTATCAATGATCAGATTATGGGCGCTTCCTTTCATCACATTTGTAAAAGTACCCTTTTCGGGATTTGTTTCATTATACACGAAATAATCAACCCCGCCTTGTACTGATGCAATCCACAATCTGTTTTTATCATCTTCGGCAATACTTAAAATATAATTTCCCGACAAACCATTATTTTTGCGAAAAACAGTAAAACAGTTAGCCCCCATTTTATATAAACATAAACCGTTATATGTTCCAATCCATATATTGTTATAGAAATCTTCAAATATACACCTTACTCTGTTATGTGCAAGACTTGAAGGATCAGAAGGATTTTGTTTAAAGGATATTGTTATTTTTGTTTTAGGGTTATATTTGAATAATCCATTTTGGGTACCAAACCATGTATTATTTTCAGTATCGTTAAAAATGTACTCAGATTGCAAATAACCAAGATCAGGAAAATGTGAAAAATTGTCAGTATTTTGATCATAAATATAAATACCCTGATCGGTTGCAATCCATAATTCATTCTTACTTTTTCTGGTAATATATTGAATTGTTAAGCTGCCAATACTGTTTTCATTTGTCTCATCAGGAAAATACACTTTAAATGTGGTTCCATCGTAACGGTTTAGCCCGTTATTTGTTCCAAACCATATAAATCCTGTTTCATCCTGGTATATGCTCCTAACCCAACTATGAGAAAGCCCTTCGGCAGTTGAAATATGTTGAAAAATAAAAGGTGTTTCTTCTGCAAAAATACAAGTTATAAAAATTACACCTATAAAAATTGTTGAAATAAAGTCTTTCATAATAAGGTATAAAATCTTTAAAACAAACTAACAAAATGATAATATATTCACTTATTATTATAAAAATATAAAAATATCTTGATATTTCTATTAAATATTACTTTAACCTGCATTATTCATATATATATATTATTAATGCACCGAAGGCCTTCCCGATTCTTTAAATCGGGACTAGGGTTAACCCTCGAAAAGGTTATTAAACATTTCAGGTTAAAGGAATTGAAACATAAAATTTGCTTCCTATACCAACTTCGCTTTCAACATGAATTGTACCTCCCATTTTTTCGATAAAATCTTTACAAATAACCAATCCAAGCCCGCTACCGCTTTCTTGCTTTACAGTTCTTTTTATTTCGGGTTTAATTAGGGAAAACAAATTTACTATACGTTCTTTTTCTATTCCAAAACCTTCATCCTTAATTATTATAACTACTTTATTCTCATTTTGGTTATTAAGCAGCGTAATAGTTTTATCGTTATGGCTATATTTAACGGAATTAGAAAGCAGGTTACGTATAATGGTAGACAACATATTCTTATCGGTGAATACATTCAATTGCTTGTCAATTTTATTTACTATTTTAATGTTTTTCTGGTTTGCAAAATCCTTAACAATGTTAATACATTCATTGGATAAATTCCGGAGATTAAACAATTCCGGGATAATTTTCAACATGCCACGTTGCGAAAGAGACCAGTTAAGCAAATTATTGAGCAGTTCATAGGCATTTTTAGCGTTGTCAAAAATATACTTAACAAATTCTAATTGTTTTTGCTGGGGATAGGTATAAAACTTCCGTCGCAATAAATCAGAAAAACCTAAAATGGTATTAAAAGGATTTATCAAATCATGAGCTATTATTGAAAAAAATTTATCTTTAGTGATATTGCTTTCTTTTAATTCATCCTGCGATTTTATTAAGTCCTCTTCAATTTTTTTTCGTTCAATTTCGGCCGTGACCCTGGCGCCTATAATCTTCATTATATCCCTCGCATAAGGCGGAATATTAAGCTTTTTTCTTGAAACAGCACAGATAACACCATTAATATCCCCTTCTTTATTATATAAGGCAGTTCCAATATAAGACTTAGCATTTAAATCAACCAGTATTTTATCTTTTGGAAATAGTTCAATTACATTTTCGGTATACACGCAATAGCCTTTACGTGTTGTTATATCGCAAGGCGTACCTTCCAGTTCGTATGAAAAACCATGCATTATTTTTCCATCAAGGTATAAAGGAACAGCTTCTATTCTTTCGTAATCAACTATCTGGCCAATCAATACACAATCTACACCGAGCCATTCGGCAATGCTCTTTACAATATTATCGAAAAAATCCTGGCCAATTTTGCCGGCAGCAGCTTCTACCAGTTTATGAAATATTTCTTCATTGTTTGCATTTAATTCAGATTTTCCAGAAGAAAATCCTTCCTCTGATACTTTATTCTTTTTAAGCGCAATGATTTCCTGCTTTAATTTTTTTATTTCGCTTTCAAGTTTTATAACATATGGTTCATTTTTCATATTATAACCTGGTATTTTGTATGCCAATTTACGCTATAAATAGAATGATGTTGCAATAAATATTATATAATACTTATCCAAACTTATGTTAAAAAACAACCATTATAAAGAAATGTTCGAACCGATAATAGAATTACATTATGAATAACATGTTTGCAAAGATGGTATTGTTTTTTTTTCGCAAGCTAAAAATAACAGTTTGCCCATTATTTAACCTGAAATATTCATGACTTTTATATAACATTATCCAAAATTAATAATACTTTACGAACGTTAACTCTTAAAATATGCTTAACCGAATGAGATATTTTAAAGGTTAAATATTCAATTATTTTTTAATAACCGGGTTGTTCTTTTTTAACAGTTCACTTTTCATATAATCCGAAAAACCTTCAATTTTTGCAAAAACAGTATCTGAAATTTCCCAACCTGCATAAAATTCAAAATTAAATTTATTACTTGAATTTTTTAGTTTAACACAATAAGTTTCAGTGATTTGATTTGAGGTTTCTGATGATTCGAAAAAAGTAACAAAATCAGGCCTTTCAGCAATTAACGCCATTCCTAAAAACTCGTTATTATAAGCCTGTTTATCAAATGTATATGCACAAATATAGTTATCTGTTTCTTCATGGTATAATGAATCAGAATGCATATTTACAATACCGGTTACTAAATAATAATTATCAAGACCCTTTACTTTAACTGAACTCTCATATCCGTATTTTCCGGCATAGATAGTTATATAATGCTCAACTTCTATAGTATTTTCTTCAATGCTTAATGAATCAAAAGTTAACTTAAATACAGACCTCAACGGGCCTTCTGAAATTAATTGAAAAGTGGCATTTTTATCAGTTGTAACACGATAAAGTGAATCCCGGTATTGAATTGCCAGAGAACCAGCCCCGAGTGAGTTTCCAACTTTTAAAATATCCATTCCCCACCAGTCAATTTCGTGATAATACCCAACCAGTCCAACAATGCTATCCATAACCATTTTAGTGGTAGTTTTCCCAAAAATATCCATTCCGTTACGCGCATCAAAATAATTTCTAAATCCAACTTTGTCGTTTTCCCATCCGGGGCCTTCAAACTGAAAATACTTGTATGTCTGGTCGGGAGGTACATTGCTTAAGCGTTTTGCAAACAGAATATCCTCAACTTCCTTACCATTATCAATAAACCGGCCCATGCGTATATTTGTACGTTTTTCAAATCGGGGCAGTTCATTCCAATTTATTACCTGTGGGCGCAACACTTTCTCTTCCCTGGGATTAAAAGAACACATTAATATCATCTCATCCCATATACCGTCATTATCCAGGTCATCGAACTGGCAGGGAACAATTAAAGAATCTGAATTAAAAACAATTATTTCACCGTTATTAATTTTACCATATCTCGATTCAATAAAATCCCTTGCCAGGACAATAGCTTCATCAGTCCTTTGAATACTTGTAGAATTTTCGAGTATTAGCTTTGAAGCGTTTTTACATGAAAAAACCACTGATAAAAGACACAAAACAATAATATAATTTTTATTCATGTGCATATATTTTTATTAATTAATTATTTGGTCACATGGAACTTACCATTAAAATATTTTTATCTCCTTTTGTGAAAAAATGAAAATATTTTAATGGACGTTTCATACGTTTATTTTTATTTTTTTAATTATGGTCGTATAGCTTAGTTTTAAAGTTTAATTTCATTTTCTCCTTTTACATAGCCAAAATTAGCCAGTATTCCCCCATCAACATACAAAATATGGCCATTCACAAAATCACTGGCTTTTGATGCTAAAAATAATGCAGCATATCCAACATCTTCCGGTTTGCCCCATCGTCCTGCCGGGGTGCGGGTCATTACCAGGTCATTAAACGGATGGTTCCCTTCACGAATAGGCGCTGTTTGAGCTGTGGCAATATAACCAGGCCCAATTCCATTTATCTGAATATTATATTTAGCCCACTCACAGGTCATATTTGCAGTTAGTAGTTTTAACCCTCCTTTAGCAGAGGCATAGGCCGAAACGGTATTTCTTCCATATACACTCATCATGGAGCACATATTTATAATTTTCCCGCTCCTGTTTTTAATCATTTCAGGAACAACACGTTTTGCAACTATCAGCGGTGCTACCAGGTCAATATCAATTACTTCCTTATAATCTTTTACAGACATTTCTAAAATCGGAATTCTTTTAATAATTCCTGCATTATTGACTAAAATATCAACAGTACCAACCTTATTTTCAATTTCAGTTACTCCTTGATCCACCGCTTCTTCATTGGTAACGTCAAAATTTAATGTATAAACATCAAGTCCGGCAGCATTGTATTCCTTTTTACAATGTTTAAGTTTTTCTTCAGATATATCGTTTACTACAATTTTTGCACCTGCATTACCAAGTATTTTTGCAATTGCCATACCTATTCCGTGAGTGCCCCCGGTAATAAGCGCTGTTTTTCCGGTTAAATTGAACAATTCCTGTATCATAAGTATAATTATTTTAATTGAACAGCCTGGATTCCATCCATATCGGAAAAATCCATATTTTCGCCAGCCATGCCCCAAATAAAACAATAACTGGAAGTACCGGCTGCACTGTGTATCGACCAGGAAGGGGATATTACTACCTGTTCATTTTGTACCCATATGTGGCGTGTTTCGTCGGGTTGTCCCATAAAATGACATACCATCTGTCCTTCAGGAACATTAAAATAAAAATAAGCCTCCATTCTCCGTTCATGGGTATGAGGTGGCATAGTGTTCCAGACACTGCCTTTGCTTAATTCGGTCATGCCCATTTGCAACTGGCATGTCTCAAGCCTGGTATTTATAAGAAGTTTATTAATTTGCCGCTCATTTGAACATTCAAGTGAACCAAGTTTTACAATTTCCGCATCGGCAAGGGTAATTAATTTAATTGGAAATTCTTTATGTGCAGGAGCAGAATTAAAATAAAATTTCGCCGGGCTGTTTTTATCAACCGATTTCATTTCAACAGTTTTTGTTCCTTTTCCCAGATAAAGGCTGTCCCTGTAGTTTAGGCGATATTCGGTATTACCGGCAAGTATAATTCCTTCGCCCCCAACATTAATTATACCCATTTCCCTTCTCTGAAGAAAAAACTCTGATTTTACAGCATCTATACTGTCTAATAATAAATTAGTATTAACAGGCATTGCGCCTCCAATTATCAACCTGTCGTAATGGGTATAAACCATATTAATTTTTCCAGATTCAAAGATTTTTTCGACCAGAAAATGATCCCTTATTTTTTTAGTATCATAACTTTTAAAATCTTCAAAGTGCACAGCGTGTTTTATTGAATAATCCATATTTTATTTATTTAATATGTTTACAATTTATTTTTTATTCTTATGAAAAAGTTTTGTGATTTGCATCCTTAAAGTTTCCAGGTCCCTGAAAGGTTCTTCTAAGGTAGAACGTTTTATTCCTATTTGTGACTCAATATTCGATTGCATTGGAAAAACAAGAATGAAATTATTTTTTTTGAAATATTTATTGAGATAAATTGGAATTTTTGGCATACTGTTGTTATAGGAAATATGATTTTTACGGCTTAAAACAATCCACATGCTATCATCCTGTTTAATATCGCGAGACAATATTAAGAAATCTTTCCAATTAGAAAATTCTATATAAATTGGCTTAAACGAATACTTTGCAAAAACCTGTTGTATAATATTTAATGTGTTAGTTGAACCATAAAAAACAAGTTTTGTCCCTGTATTTCCAACCATATTACAGAGTTTAAGAAGCCATAAAAAAAACCCTAATTCTTTCTCAGCATTTGAGGGGACTATAATTATGTGCCTTTTTATTGTTGATAAAGGTTGAAATGGTTTATATATAAATGTTGTTGTATTGCAACGCGTTAAAATACCCTCGGTAAGGTTCCCTAAAAATGTATCGGAAATGCCTTTTTTACTATGCAAACCCAAAACAAGGTCGGTTATTTTATATTCTTTAACGACGTTTGAAATCCCATTAACTATATTCAGGTCATAACGCAACAATTCATATATTTTATTATCAGTTGAAGAGGCTGCAATAGAAGATTCCTTTAATATTTTGCGTGCAGTATTATCTTCATTTTCATTGTCATTCGTATCGGTTATAATACTTAAAGCATACAAGCCTGTTTTATTATCTTTGGATTTTATGGTAATACTGAGGTTAATCAATTCAGATATGGTTTCAGGGTTGCTAATAGGTATTAATATTTTCTCATTGCTTTCTTTATTGCTTTTTCCGTTATAGTCTTCATTTAATAAGGCAATTTTTTGTGCCCCTTTTTGAGTTGCAAAAGAAGCCACTGTAACGGTAACCAATATCATTAATACAGCCCCGTTTAAAACCGAGTCATTAAGAAGCCTTATTGGTTCACCTTCAGGAGTATAACCAAGCACCACATTATATGCAACAAGAATAGCTGCAAGAGTAGCCGCCACCCTTGCATTGCTTAAACCAAAAATAAGGGTTCTTTCATGGCGGGAAAAATTAAAAGTTTTTTGGGTAAGCCATGCAGCAAAATACTTGGTAAAAATTGCCACAATGGTCATAGTTGCAGCCACAACCAATGTTTCATAATTATTATAAAAGCTTTTAAAATTAACCATCATTCCAACCCCAATTAAAAAGAAAGGAATAAACAAAGCATTGCCAATAAAATTAATCCGGTTCATTAACGGTGATGTTTGGGGTATTAACCGGTTGAAAGCTAATCCGGCTAAAAAAGCCCCAATAATTGCCTCAATACCTGATAATTCGGCAAAAAATGCAGCTAAAAAAACCATGCCCAAAACAAAAACATATTGTGCTATATGGTCCTCGTTACGCTTAAAGAAACTCCTGCCAATAATTGGAAAACCAAACAATACAATCAAACCAAAAACTAATATAGATATTCCCATTTTAATCCAAAATGAATTATCTGTAATACCGGTTTTCATTTCAACAATTATCGCTAATACCAATAAAGCTAAGGTGTCAGTAATTACAGTTCCCCCAATGGTAATATTAACAGCTTTATTTTTAGAAATTCCAAGTTTACTAACTATTGGATAGGTTATTAAAGTATGTGAAGCAAACATACTTGCCAATAAAACAGATGTTTGGAGCGAAAAGTTTAAAAAATATTTACAAATCAGGGTTCCAATAATCATAGGCAATAGAAAAGTATAAGAGCCAAAAATTATGCTTTTCCCGCTATTTCTTTTAAAATCTGCCAAATCGATTTCAAGGCCGGCAAGGAACATAATATACAGAAGGCCAACTGTTCCAAACAATTCAATACTGCTATCGCGTAAAATAATATTAAAGCCATTTGGGCCAACAATTGTGCCGGCAATAATAAGGCCAATTAAATGGGGTATCCTAAGTTTATTTAATAGTATCGGGGCAAATAAAATAATAAATAAAATAAGCGCAAAAATAAGTACCGGGTTTTTAAGCGGTAATGCTATGTTGATAAAATTAAGAAGCAGCATATTTTAATGAAAAAATTCAACGGCTAATTTAACGATATAAATACAATTTTCCATATTTAATATTTTAAGCCTTTGTTGTATTCTTAATAAACAACAAATTACCTTATATTTGTGTTAATTAAATCGGATTATGCTTTTCATTAAACTTTATTTTTACTATATATAACTAATGGTTTAAAAATGAAAAATGAATTAAAAAATATACTTGTGCCGGTTGATTTTGAACCCGCATCGACAATAGCTGCAAAATATGCCGTAAACCTTGCCAAACGGCTTAACAGTAATATTATACTTCTTTATGTTGTTGAAATGCCCGGATTATTTTACGATATATTCTCATCGGGCAGCGAGATTGAAAAAATTATTCAGAATGCTGACAATAAGCTTAATAATTTAGTTAATGAAATTAAAAAAGACGGAATCGAAATAAAATACAGGGTCGAAAAAGGGAAACCGTATGAACGGATTCTGGAAGTATCGGATGAAGAAAATGCAAGAATGATTGTATTAGGTGAAAACCACTCAGGAAATGAAGCTGAGAACAACCTGGGCACAACTGTTTTTCATGTTACATTAAAAGCTAGTGTTCCGGTACTGACTATAAAAGGAGATAAGAAAGAAATGGGCTGTAAAATACTTGTCCCTCTTGACTTAACCAAACGCACCGGAAAACAGGTTTATAGCGCCATTGTATATGGATTGAATTACAAAGCTGAGATTTATCTTGTTTCATCGGTTGTTGGAGGTGTTAAAATAAAAGAAAGCCGCATTTACCGGAGGTTAAAGCGCATAAAAAACCTCATTGAGGAAAACGGGATAAAATGTTATGTAAAATTGTATAAGCGCAGCGAAATTTCTCCCTATAAACGGGTATTGGAATATATAAATGAGATTGACCCAGACATGGTGTTATTGATGACCCACCAGGAAGGTTTTCAGCATGATAATTACATTGGAGCTTTTGCACATCATATTATTAATGAGTCGCCAGTTCCGGTTTTAAGTTTAACTTCAAGTGCATCGAATTTTAATTATAGCGAAGTATTTAAAAATATTATAGACCCGATTGGAATATTAAAAAAATAAATAGCCAGGATAAGTGCGATAAAAATCATCATAGAATTAAGATTTCAATGTTTTATTTATCATTGCAATACATTGAATTGGATTTGTAAAAAGTATCTTAATTTATGTCATTTACTATGCAATAAATATTATATTTATTAAACCGCACAAAGCGTTT
>JAFGQQ010000227.1 GCA_016935595.1 Bacteroidales bacterium | reverse complement strand
GCTTTTCCTTGAATTGTGGAATTAATTTGTGCAATTTGTTCATTTTTGCTGTTTAAAATAATTCCCTCAAAATCGAATAGGTGATTATATTTGTCTGTAACAGATATTACTACTTTATTTTTTAAACCGGATATTAATTTGCCGTTTTCAGGATAAAAGTTTACTAATAATGGAATTCCTGGTTTGGGAATGATATATGAAAATTGCTCCCTGTTTTTTTTGTTTTTTGTCTCAATATTGAGTTTTACTTGCTTATCATAAGCTTTTTCCGGTATAGGAATAGAAATGTTTGCTGTGCCATTTTCGTCAGTAGAAATATCTTTGTTCAAATAACTTTCGCCATCGGCAGTTAATGAATAGCTGAATTTCAAATTTGACAAAGGCTTTTGCGTTTTATCCGACAGGGTAATTTTAACTTTTGAATCATTAAAATATGGTTCATTTGATGAAGAAAAATCAATATCAATAAGTATTTCGGGAATTAACGTGCTTATTGTAATCGGTGTAATGCTTGCAGATTGGTTGCCATTCTTCATCCAGCTTGTATATGCGATTAAATATAAGGTTCCTTCTTCAGAAACTCCGGGGACAGCAATATCGCCATATGACTTGCCTTGTTCAATTCTAAAAATATCAGAAGAATATATTTTTCCTTTATTATCGATAATTTTTATAAATAATTTTTCACTTTTTGATGAAGCCGTATTATATGCGGGATCATTAATATAAGCTTTAAACCATAAGGTTTCTCCGGGTGCGTATTTATTTTTGTCAATATGTATGAATACATTTTCTTCAGAAAAATTGGTTTGAAATATTTGTAATTTTTCTGCTATTTCAAAAATAAATTTAGTGTCGGCTGAAAACAGATAATAAAAATTAAAGAATAGAATGGATAAGATACTTAAAACATGTTTTATCATAATTGTTTATTTTAATTTGTAATATTATTAACTATATGTAAAGTGGTGGTTTTTAGTTCTTCGTAGGCGTCTATCAATGACTTGTCTGGCTTAATTATGTTATATTTCCCCCAAAAACCTTCATCGTAATTTCCGATTTGTTCTACAAAAACATCAGAAGGTTTGGACGATTCTTTAAACTTGAATTTTTTTACATCTTTTGTTATCCTGTCAGTAATAATGAACTCAGAAAGGGTAGAAAATGTTGAATATGTATCTGTCTTTTTGTTAAGTATATCAAGTTGCATTTCGCTTTTAACGTTATTTAGGTGCCATTTTCCGTTTTGATAATAATAGTCGGTACGGTAATGCGAAAAAACAGGCTTTATAGAAGCAGATGATGGTTTTTTTACTATAAACACACTTGCTGCATTTTTTATTGCTTTCGGGCTAATCTGGAATTCAGCGCTGACAATGGCATAACTCAATTCGTCAATATATAACAATCCTTTATATAACAGTTCATCAATGCCATCTTTTTGGTCGAATGAAATTACATAGGTATTTCTTCCTTTATAAGTTACCATTTTTTCATATTCATATTGATATTTTGACATTGACTCCGGATCAATAAAAGAGGCCTTGTCTTTAACAATATCCAGTTTTAAATTGTTGTAAAGTCCCCCGACTACTTTAAAATCGTATTCATCCAAAGGTTCAAAATTCTGGTTTTTACGTCCTTTAATTATTTTAATCTGGTCGCTGTTATAATCTATTGCATAATTCGATTTATAAATTCCTACTACAGCTTCCGAAATACTGATGTATTGATTGTTTAACCGGTTGGTTTCCCTGAAAAAGGCTAATAAGTTGCTCGGTTTATTATCATAATTATGGTTAATATTTTTAATAGACATTTGAATTATCTCAACTGCATTTACCGGTTTTATAATAACCTGTTTTATAAGATATGTTTCGGGTTTTAATTCGATAAGTGTATTAATTGAATCAAGATACTTTAATAAAATACTAAAATTCCGGTATCCTATATACGAAACCATAAGTGTATCATCATCTTTTGGGTTCACTATATTTAAAATAAATTCCCCATTTCCATTTGAGATTGTCCGTGCATTGCTGTTTGTTAAATAAACATGGGCATAAGGGATAGGGTTTTTAGTAGTCCACTCTATTACCTGCCCGTTTATTTTTTTTAGTATTTCTTTTGTTTCAGTCTTAATATATTTATGTTTACCAGTTGAATCATTTTTTAATATAATAACATGGTTTTCAAATTCTTCAAATATATAACCTTCCCCAAAAATGTCAGCCAGAATTTTTTCAAGAGGGATTGACTGGCTTTGATATGTGATTTTATTTTGCGGAATAATATCCGGATTGTAACTAAAGTTAACATCTATACCTTTGCCAAGGGCTTCTAATACTTTTGCCAGGTCTTCTTCAACAAAATTACAGGTAATGTTTTCTTTAAGATATACAGTCTGACTGAAACAATTAAATAACTGTGCCCCTGAAAACAAGAGAATTGAAAAAAAAGCAATCTGAACAGGTTTTTTTTTCATTCGATGTATTTTTTCAATCAAATGTAAATATTCCGGTATTAAACCGGGTAATTTTTTTATTGTTTTTTATCCTGAAAAATTACCTTCGGTGAGGGCTTCGCCGTTCCTGAATTTTTCACTTTTAGCTTATTAAGGCTAAAAGTCGAAAAGTTATTAAACTTTTTCGAAGGTTAACCCTCGTCCTGATTTAAAGAATCGGGACGGCCTTCAATGCATTATTCATATATTTATAAATAATGCAGGTTATAAAGATGATTTCTCGTCAAGCGTAAATATTATTTTTCCGTCATTAAACTCTGAATAAATATTTAAAGTCCTTTCAATTACATGAATTACAGTTTTAATATCATCTCCGTTAAAGCCTGTTGAAGTAGTGAATTTTAAATTTTTAATTTCTTCATCCTCGATTATTACAGGTATCTGGTAAACGCTTTCGAGTGTTTGCTTAACTTCGCACATAGGTGTTTCGTTGAATGTCATTATTTTTGTACGCCAGGCTAAATGATTTTCGTTTGCAATTTTATCGGCTTTTATCTGGTTTAATGATTTGTTTAAAATTCCTTTCTGGCCTTTCTCAAGAATTATATTCTCGGTTGTTTTTCCGAGTATATTTGTTTTTGAAAACTGCACCTTTCCTGTATTTACGGTCACAACTGTGTTTTCGGCCGATGAATAAGCATTAACATTGAACGATGTTCCTAGTACTGTAATTTTACTGTTGCCGGTATTAATAATAAACGGCCTGTTTTTATCGGGTTCAACTTCAAAAAAAGCTTCTCCGGTTAATTCAATTTCGCGGTTATTTTTTTCGAATTTTTTAGGGTATTTTAATTTTGAATTTGCATTTAAATAAACAATGGTACCATCATCAAGAGTTTTAACCATATTTTGCTCGGTTTTGGTATTAATCTCAGCATATTGATTGTAATTAACCGAATAATAATATATCCCGGTTCCTAAAAACACTGCAATCAATACAGCTGCAGCAATTCGTATATAACGCGTTAAATGAATAATTCGCGGTTGTATGGCAATTTTACTTTTTACTTTATTCAGGGCACCTGAAACATCAATCTCGTTTTCAATATCTGCCAGCCCAATTATATTCCATGAGTTCTTAATTTCAGCATAGGATTTTTCATTTTCTTCGGATTCAGTTATCCAATTATTAACTATTTTATTCTCTTCTTCCGAAGCCTCTCCCGATAATTGTTTTGCAATTAAATCCCAATTTATGTTATTGTCTTTCTTCATCTTTTTGGTTTGTTTTCTTATTTAAAGAACGTTTTAATTTAAAATACCCCCTAAAGGATTAAAAAAATTTATAAAAAAAAGTAAAACAGGCATACAATCTTTCAACAGCCCGCGAAGTTGTTTTATGGCTATTCCCATTTGGTTTTCGACTGTTTTAGGCGACAGGTCCAATTTTTCAGCTATTTCTTTATACCTGAGGCCATATGTTTTATTCATGATAAATATTTTTTTTCGTTGTTTGGGTAATTGTTGAACGGCCTCTTTTATTTTTTCTGACAATGAATGGTCGGGGATAAACTCTGGCTCATATATATCCGATGAGTTTTTAAGCACTTCGTTTGCATATTTTTTTCTTACATTATCTTTTCTTATAATGTCAATACATGCATTACGCACCGATGTGAACAAATATGTTTTAATGGATGTGATATTGCCCAATTGGTTTCTTTTTTCCCAGAATTTTACAAAAACATCCTGAACGGTTTCTTCAGCTATTTCCAAATTATAAAGATATCTTCTGGCAAATAAACATAAACCTTTGTAATAATTCATGAAAAGGTCATCGAAAGCTTTCTGGTTGCCTTGCGATAATTGTTCAATGTATTTTCTGTCGGGTAATTCCATTATTAATGAAACGTATGACATTATATTATTCCCTAATTTTAGTTATTTTTTTTCAATTTACGTTTTTAAGCATAGTTTTTATTTCATTTTAGACAAATAGAAATGAAAATAATTACACGTTGGCTGAGGGTATGAAAATATAAGTATTGTTCATTTCATCAGGATATTAATTTACCTAATTTTGCAATAAATAGTATGATGAAAGTTTTGGTAGGGATGAGCGGTGGGCTTGACAGCGCTGCGGCAGCAATTATACTCAAGCAGCAAGGGTGTGAAGTTATCGCAGTATCAATTGATTTTTATACTGAACAGGTAGGGGATATTCCTTTGTTTAAAGAAAATATCCACGATGCTGCTGAATTATGCAGATTGCTGAACATTCCGCATCATACTGTTCATGCAGGAAATGAATTCAATACAGTAGTATTCGATTATTTTATTCGTGGCTATTTATCGGGAATTACACCATTCCCTTGTATTGTATGTAACAACAAAATAAAATGGCCGCTTTTAATCGAAAAAGCTAACGGGTTAGGTTGTGAGTTAATAGCTACAGGCCATTATGCAAAAAGTATTCAAAACAATTTAAAATATTACATTACAGAAGGAGTTGATAAAGACAAAGACCAATCATTCTTTCTCTGGGGATTAAACCAGGAAATACTAAAAAGGGCAGTTTTCCCTCTGGGAAATTTAGCCAAAGGGCAGGTAAAAGAAATCGTTAAAAAGTAGAATCCGCAATTAGCAAATAAAAAGGAAAGCACAGGTGTTTGTTTTTTAAAAGAACAAAATTATAGGCCTTTTTTAAAAAATTATATAAACGAGAAATCAATATTAATTAAACCAGGCAATTATGTAAATTTAAACGGAGATATACTTGGCGAACATGAAGGTTTTCCGTTTTACACAATTGGGCAGAGGCGAAAGCTAAGTTTGAATACCGGTAAACCTTTTTTTATTACTAACATAATTCCAGAGCGTAATGAGGTTATTCTTGGAGATAAAAAGGATCTCTATAAAACAACTATTTTTATCAGAGATTTTCAATTGGTTAATAAAGACGATTTT
>JAFGQQ010000226.1 GCA_016935595.1 Bacteroidales bacterium | reverse complement strand
TTGTCCATTTTTCCATCATTATTATTGTATTCAATTCCGATCCATCCTACTGTATCGCTACTCCAAAAGCCCAATGTATCATCAACAGTGAATACGATTGGATTGTATCTATTGCCTGATGCTTTTATAGATCCATGAACAATAATTTTATTCTGGCTATAAAATTCAATACGAACACCAGGTGGAATATGAAGTGTGGAATTATAATCTATTAATACATCACAGTTTTTAATCCTTATCGTGTCAGCAGTCCAGTAAACATTGCCTTTTATCGTGTCGCAAGTATATTCATATGAGAGTATATGGGTTTCATATGCGCCGATATCGATAATTCCATTTAATATTCTTTTTTGCCCGTTTAAGTCTGTTTCCGGATAAGTAATATTCTCAAAATTATTTCTTCCTAAATTAATAAGCGGTGAATTGGGCTGTAACTGCCAGTTAGCTTCAAAAGCATTAAAGTCAGACCCTGCAGAATCTGTTGGATTTTCAAATAATGGCAAAGTATCAATATTTTGAATATAATTTCCATTATATGTTACTTCAAGACTTTCCGTTTCAATTTCATTTATCCCCCCCTGTATATTGCAATTATAAAAATTCGGTTTAGAATTGTTATTGTAAATATAAATCTGGCTGGTATCACTATTGTTAATGTTACCCCAAAGTATTGAATTTACAATATTTCCATTTGAGAACCTGAAATATAATGCACTACCAGTAAAATATGTTGTTTCGTTATTTACTATTGTTGAATTAAGAATATTAATTTTACTGTAACTAATATAAATTGAATTAGCATTATTACTATAGCTCCTGTTATTTCCTATTAAACAATTAATTACGTCAACTTTTGAATTATAAACATATAGTGGTACATACAGATCATTATTGCATATTTTGCTATTTATTAAAGAAGCATTAGAATTATCAAAATTTGCACTATAATACAAACATTCAGAAATTGTGATATTATTTAAAATAGCTGAAGAATTAGAAAAGTATAATCCGGTGTTGCATTTTTTTATTTGAATATTATAAAGATTGAAATTATTTGAATTGTTAAGATTAATACCAGTATTATTAATATTTGTGAAAGTTGAATTTGTAATAATACCTCCGGATGAATTTGATAAATATAATCCATTATATAAAGAATCAAATAGGCAATGACTAATAGAACTTGGACCTGAACCATATAAATATAAAGTTTGATCTTTACTGCCCTTAAAACTACAATATTTAAAAATCGAACTGTCTTTAGATGAATAATTATATATATATATACTTTCCCATTTCCGGGTACATGTATCACAATTCGTGAAATAGATTGAATCGCTTTCTTCTCCTATAAATTCAACCGGATTATAGGTTTCTATGCTGAATGGTCCATGAAAGTTGATATGTGAACCCTGGTTTATAGTCAGAATTTCATCTCCATTATAGCGAATATCTGATAAAACATGGATTGTATCATAATTCCAGTCGAAAATACTTTTTATTGAACCGACAAACTTTATACTTTCCTGTTTTGGTAAATAAATGCCTCCTGCGTTTATTGTATGCAATAGAGTATTGTAACCGATTAGCCACCCGTTAAGCGAGTCGGTAAAGAACATGTCTTGAAAATAGTAGTGATAACCTAAGTTTTGAGTTTTCCACTCATTTCCATCATATCTAAGCAGTGTTCCGGAATAACCTGCTGCCCATCCGTGAGATGAATCTGTAAAAAATACAGAATATAAATAATACCATTCATACTGACCAATTTGTTGTATAGTCCAATCTGTACCATCGTATTCAATTATAATACTCGATTCACCAACAGCCCAACCCTTGTTTTGTCCGGTAATCCAAATTGAATATAAATCCATATCAGTAGGGCTGTTTTGCCTTTCCCATGATGTGCCATTGTATTTTAAAATAATTCCACTATCACCAACTGCCCATCCATTTAGTGTGTCGGTAAAAAATACCGACCGTAAAGTTTGGTAAGTGCCGCTATTTTCTTCAATCCAAACAGAATCATTATATTTTAATATTATTCCATTATATCCTGCTGCCCAGCCATGAATGCTATCTGTGAAGTAAATTGAATTTATATTGTACCAATTCCAATTTTCAAAAGGTATCCTAGTCCATTCTGTTCCGTCAAATTTTAAATATTGGTTCCCTCCTCCAAGTGCAAATCCATTATTGGCATCAGTAAAGAATAATTCATATGGATAAGTATCTGTAATAGTATCGAATATTTGCCAGCCAGACTCAGTATGCTGCCACATAATATAATTATTATCAATGGCCCATCCGTTAACAGAGTCCGTGAAAAATATATCATTAGGATTGGATAATTCAATTTTTTCATTCAAAATCGACCATTCACTACCATCAGATTTATAAATTTTTCCATGACTGTCGATAAGCCATATTTCTGATGAGGAAATGTAATTAACATACATTAAATTAGGCCATTCATAATTAACATAAGTTGAATCAACTAACCAATTAATGCCGTTAAATTTTAGGATTCTGCTATTATTGCCTGTAGCATAGCCATTTAACAAGCTTGTAAAACTTACTGATTTTAATTCGATATAATCAATTTCTTCAGGGTATTGTTCTTCAGTCCACTGTAAACCTTCAAACTTCAATATTACATTATATCCAACTGCTCTTCCATTATTTTCATCACTAAAATATACTGAAAATAAACTATTATTTGTGTTTGAACTTTCCTGGGTCCAATTTCCATTTTCATATTTAAATATTTTTCCTTCGTCTCCAACTGCCCAGCCTTGCGAGGTATCAGTGAAAAACATGTCATTCAAATAATACCAGTTTGGCAACTCGTATTTTTTAAATTGCTGATTTTCATATTTTATTATACCATTACCTCCGCCAGCTATCCATCCCATAGAAGAATCGGCGAAAAATATTGATCTGACTGAATAAAGTCCCATATCATTTAAATTATGTATATACCACTCATTATTTTCATATTGCAGGAGTAATCCATTATCTCCACCTACCCATCCATGGTTTATATCGGTAAAATGTACAGATTGGAAATCTGATTCAGTAAAAAAAGGTAATTCTACTTTTTCCCATTCAAAATCTTTTATTTTATATATATTTCCATTGTTACCAACAGCCCAACCCGCTGATGTATCAAGCATACATACTTTATTTATATCTAATTTTTGACCAATCCATTGTGTCTTAACATCAACAGAATTAAAAAATCCTATAAAAAAAATAATTAGAAATGGTAAAAATGTACTTGCTTTCATTTTGAACAAATTTAAAGTTACAGTAAGTAATTATTTTAATATTTTATAAAATCAACAAGGAAATAATTATAATAAATATATGGACAAAAAAACTATACTAATATGCAATTTAAAACTTATTTTAATATTTTCACAGTTTTAAATATTATAAAATAATAAAAAATTGATAATTTCTGGTTGCGGAAAAACAGGTTTGAATACGAGTAGATTTATTATTATAAATTATTTTTTTACATATAAATAAACAAGAATGATAATTGCTGTTGATGGTTACTCTTCATGCGGAAAAAGTACCTTTGCTAAAGCAATAGCTCAAAGGTTGAATTTATTATATATCGATTCTGGCGCCATGTACAGGGCCATAACCCTGGTATGCCTTAATCATAACTGTATTAAAGATAATAAAGTAGATTTGAATATACTGAAATCATTTATTGATAAAACAAAGATAGAGTTTATCAAGAATGCCTCAACAGATGAAAATGAAACATATTTAAACGGGAATAATGTTGAAAAAGAAATACGTGATATTGCTGTATCAAATAAAGTAAGCTTGGTTAGCACAATATTCGAAGTCAGGGAAAAAATGGTTCAGTTACAGAGGGAAATGAGCAAAAATAAAGGTGTGGTAATGGATGGAAGAGATATTGGAACAACAGTTTTTCCAAATGCCGATATAAAAATATTCATGACTGCAGATGTTAAAATCAGAGCTCAGAGAAGATATAAAGAATTAATTGAAAAGGGAATTTCAGTCAGTTTTGAAGAAGTTATAAAAAATATAGAAGAAAGGGATTATATAGATCAAAACAGAAAAATTAGTCCTTTACGAAAAGCAGATGATGCAATTATTCTTGATAACAGCAATATGACACCAGAGGAGCAAATGGTTTGGTTTAATCAATTCATAGCATCTTTTAAATAATTAAAATACTTCAGTTATTTTTTTTATACTTTTGCCCTGATATTTTTTTCTCTGAAAATGCAAAATAATGAAGGTTGAAATTGACCCGAATTCTGGTTTTTGTCATGGTGTTGTAAGGGCTATAAGAACTGCCGAAGATTTTCTTAAAAACAATAATACTTTATATTGTTTAGGTGATATAGTGCACAATAGCGGTGAAGTTAAACGGCTTAAGGAGAAGGGATTGATTACCATTACTTATAATGATTTCCGAGATATTCAAAAAACAAAAGTTCTTTTCCGTGCCCATGGCGAGCCTCCTGAAACATATAAAATAGCCAGCAAAAGAAATATTGAAATAATTGACACAACTTGTCAGGTTGTGCTTAGCTTACAGAAGAAAATTAAAGAAGGTTATGAGGAAATGAAAAAATCAGACGGACAAATAGTTATTTTTGGAAAAAAAGGTCATGCCGAGGTTATTGGTCTTGAGGGACAAGCAAATAATGAAGCTATAATTATTGCAGGATTAGATGATTTGAATAAAATTGATTATAACAAACCTGTTTTGCTTTATTCGCAAACAACTAAAGATCCTGATGAATATTTTAAAATGAGCGAAGAAATAAAAAAGAAATATATTGAGAATAATAAATCTCCTAATACATATCTGAAAACATATAAAACTATCTGTAAGCAAGTCTCAAACAGGAAACCATTATTATCAGAATTTTGTAATGATCACGATGTTATTATATTTGTTAGTGGAAAGAAAAGCTCAAACGGCCAGATGCTTTTTGAATTATGTAAGAAGGTGAATAAAAGAGCTTATTTTATCTCCTCTGGTACCGAATTAAATAAAGAATGGTTTGATGGAGCTAAATCAGTAGGTATTAGTGGAGCAACATCTACACCAAAGTGGTTAATGGAAGAAATAGAAAAAAAAATTAAATCATATAATTTTTAATATTTTAAAAATGGCAAAATTAAAAAAAATAGGAGTTTTAACTTCAGGTGGCGATGCGCCTGGAATGAATGCCGCCATACGCGCTGTTACACGTGCTGCAATTTATAATAATTTAGAAGTTATAGGTATATACCGTGGTTACCAGGGTTTAATAGAAGGCGACATGTTTGAGCTTAAATCCCATAAAGTTAGTGGAATTATACAAAGAGGCGGTACAATTCTAATGTCTGCGAGGAGTGAAAAATTCAGGACTGTTGAAGGGAGAAGAAGGGCTTATGAGCAATTGCAAAAGTATGAAATCGATGCTTTGGTTGCCATTGGTGGAGATGGAACATTTACAGGAGCGAGAATTTTTATTGAAGAATATGATTTTCCGATTGTAGGTCTGCCGGGTACGATTGATAATGATTTATATGGCACTGATTATACAATAGGATTTGATACTGCTTTAAATACGGTAATGGAAGCAGTTGATAAACTTCGTGATACGGCAAGCGCTCACCAGAGATTGTTTTTTGTTGAAGTGATGGGTCGAGATGCAGGATTTATTGCTTTAAGAAGCGCAATTGCTTCTGGTGCTGAAGCTGTTATGATCCCTGAAGTTGATCTTAAACCTGAAGATTTAAAACAACACATTGAACAGGGTAGGAAAAGGAATTACGGAAGTAATATAGTTATTGTGGCTGAAGGTGAAAAATATGGCGGTGCTTATGAAATTGCCGAAAAAGTAAAAGACGATTTTAAAGAGTATAGTATACGGGTAACCGTACTGGGGCATATTCAACGGGGCGGATCACCAACTGCATTCGACCGTGTAACGGCAAGTCGTTTGGGAGTAGCGGCTGTTGATGCTTTACTCGACGATCAGCAAAGTATTATGATTGGATTGGTTAATAATGATATTGTTCATATTCCTTTTAATAAAGCTATTAAAAACAAAAAGAAAATTAAGTCACAATTATACGATTTAGTTGATATTTTATCTATTTGAATATTGTTTTGAATTAATTGTTTACTGAAAAGTAATTTTTCATACAATTCATGGCTGATCAACA
>JAFGQQ010000225.1 GCA_016935595.1 Bacteroidales bacterium | reverse complement strand
TCTCGACACCACCAATTTTACATATTCCGAACCAAACAGAAATCTCGAACTTTCAAGAAGCGACCACTTTGTGCTTGGTTATAATTATCTGTTTAATAAAAACCTGCGATTAAAAATTGAAACTTATTATCAGCGTTTATATAATATTCCGGTTGAAGAAGATAGTTCTTATATGTCTTTAATAAACTTTGGAAGCAGTTTTTCTTATTACAGCTTCAATCGCTTAATAAATGAAGGAACAGGAAGGAATTATGGAGTTGAGTTAACATTTGAAAAATTCTTTTCTGATAATTATTATTACTTGCTGACTTTATCATTATTTGATACTAAATATAAAGGCAGTGATAATATTTGGCGTAACACCCGCTATAACGGTAATTTTATATTAAATGTACTTGGCGGATATGAATGGCCTTTAAAAAACAAAAATACACTGGCAATAGACTCAAAGATAGCATGGGCAGGAGGTGAGAGAAAATTGCCAATTGACCTGGATGCATCTATTGCAAAAGGGGAAACCGTTTATAGTAATTTTAATATTTATAAAGAAAAATTTAAAGATTACTTCAGGTTAGATTTAAGAATTTCGTATAGAATTAATTTGAGAAAAGTAAGCCATACATTAGCGGTTGACTTAATGAATGCAACCAATCGGCATAATCACTTTCTCGAAATGTATGAACCTGAAACACAGTCAATAGAAGAAGCTTCTATTATAGGGCTAATGCCATCAATTTTATGGAGGATGAATTTTTAAAATTTGTTAATATCTGGATCGATTATTTTATTCTTATACCAAAAATTATTATATCATCAATTTGTTTATAACCACCCCGCCAGGTTTCAATAGTCTCATTTAAAATGAATTTTTGTTCTTCCATGGATGAAGTTTGAATTTCTGCCAAGAGTTTTTTAAATGGTTTGGCCATGAATTTTCGTCCGCTATCTCCTCCGAACTGGTCAATAAATCCGTCAGAAAATATGTAAAATGTATCGCCTTTTTTAATTTTTATTTCATGATTTGTAAACGATTCTTTTTCGGCATGATATATTCCTATTGGCATCTTATCGGCCTTAGTTTCATATATTTCGCCACCCCTGATCAGATAAAGTGGATTATAAGCGCCTGCATATTGTAATGTTGAGGTTTTAAAGTCAAATACGCATAAGGCCACATCCATTCCGTCTTTTGCTTCATCATCCTTACCTGTTTGAGATAAAGTGTTTTTAACATAAGCCCTTAATTGATTTAGTATTTTATTTGCCTGGGTTATTTTTCCTTTATTGACAATTTCATTTAAGAATGATACACCAAGCATGCTCATAAAAGCGCCGGGAACCCCGTGTCCGGTACAATCGGCTGCAACAACAATAACTTTACCATCTTTTTCATTCATCCAGAAGAAGTCGCCGCTTACAATATCCCTGGGTTTAAACAACACAAAATAATCAGGCAGCAGGTTATCCATCATATCAACAGATGGCAATACTGCATTTTGAATTCGTTTGGCATATTGTATACTGTCAGTTATTTCTTCGTTTTGTTTAACAATTTTATCACGTTGTTCTGTAATTTCATCCCGTTGAGCTTCAATTTCCTCTTTTTGCTGCAATATTTCTTCATTTCTTTTGGCTAATTCATCTTTTTGCTTTTGGATAGTGGCAGTTCTTTCGCGCACTTTTTGCTCAAGTATTCGTTTATCGCGTTGCAATTTTCGTTCCCTTAACTTAATTATTATAACAACTAGGGTAATTAATATAATAATTTCTATAATGATAAACCATCCCCTAAGCCAAACCGGTTTTTTAATATAAAATGAAATTTTTTCTTCATGGCTTGTATTGCCTAAAATATTTTTTGCTCTTACAATTAAGGTATATTTACCTGATGGAATATATGGAAAATCAATAATTGAACTCATTTCCCAATCGGCCCATTTTTTCATTAAGCCTTCAATATAATATTGGTATTTAACTGCATTTGATTTGATATAAAAAGGAGCTGTAAACGAGAATTTCAAAGAATTGTTTTTGTAACTGAGTTTTAAATCGGCAATATCAAATTGTATTCCATCCAGGTCGGTAATGCTTTTAATATAAATACTAAGTTCAGGATTATATATCTTTCCTTCTTGGTATTTTATTTTATTTAAAGTATTATTTTCATCAATTACCCATAAGTTTTTGTTATTATCGATAAAGATATTTTCAACGCCGTCGAATAAGCTCAGATAAATCGAAATTTCTCTATTATAATTATCAGGATAATTTAATAATTCCCAAATATTATTTCTATAAATCCAGAATATATTATTTTGTGAACTGATATAACTTAAGCTTGCTTCTTCTTCGTCTTCTTCTATAAATTTATCATTTATAATAACAGAATCTTTTTCAAGATCATAGTAATAAACTTTTGAAGGTAAAAAGAAGTTTATTTTTCCATCGGTTTCTTCAACTAATATCGGATCGGAGTAAATGTTTTCAACAATATATTTATTTAATTTATATTCTCCTTTTTTAGCTCCAGGTAACAATTTGTAAATTAATTTATCTGTTCCAAGCCAAATTATGCTGTCTTTTTCATATAATGAATAAATATTATCATTGTTTAATTGAGTATTGATATTAACTTCCCAATTATTATTTATTAAATTTAAAATAATTAAACCCTGGTTTGTACATGCATACAGTCTATTATCGGTAATTTGAGAAGGAGTAATTCTGTTTATGTAACGGTTAGGCACAATTTGCTTGCTTTTATTATTTATAATTTCATAAATACCGTTATTGCCTGCGACAATAATTTTATTATGAAAAATTAATATTTGTTTGCATTTATCATCCAATCCGCTTATTTCTTTGTACATATGACTAACAGCTTGAAATTCCAATATTTTTTTCTTCTGATAAACGGTTTTTGAAACTTGTCGTTTTGAAGAGGCTTCTTTGTCGGGTTCTTTTGAAACAATATATTTTACAGGTTCTTCAACTTTTTGCACGAGTTTATTGAAGAAATTTTTCGTTCTTCTTCCGCGTTTTCCTTTTGTATCGTCTTCGTCAGGTTCAATTATTGTAGGTTGTGGTTCTTCTATTTTAGGTTGCTGAATTTGCTGCTTAACTTTTATTGTTACTTCTTTTTCTTTATAGTCTTTTACTTCATCTAAATAAAAAACTCCTTCGCTTGAGCCCACATATATTTTATTATTGAAATTAACTACAGATAACAAGTTTCCTTTTATTCCCGGATAATGACTGAATTTCAGGATGGGTACTGACATATCTATTCTGCTTATTCCCAGTGCATGCGAGACCCAAAGGCCATTATTTACATCTTTTGCTGCTGCAAATATTTCATCATCGGGTAATCCTGTTGAATAATTAACAGAATATATGGTTTTGCCTGTTTTTTTATTAATGATGATTATGCCGCCTATTAATGTTGAAACTGAAAAACTTGAATCTGTCAGGCTTAAACCATATAAAAGAATACTTTCATTTAAATATTTTTGTTCTTCAATTTTTAATGGATCGATTTTTTTCCCGTCAAATATATAAAGCTGGTTATTTGATAAACCTAATAAATTATTGCTTGAATCGAATTGCGAATCGAAAATGATCTGTTCATACAATACAGCGCCAAATCCTTCTATATAAAAGGTGCTCAAAGTATCATCCTCTAATTTAAAGAAACGGTTATCTTCAGTGCAGACAAAAATCTGATCTTTATTTTTAATTAAACTGTTAAAGATTGTAATATCATCAGCAATTAATTGTTTTTTTAAAACAAAATCATCTAAGTTGAATATTGTTATGTATCCATCTGATAAAACTATCAATTCATCATTACATATTTCCATGTCAACAATAAAACCAATGTGAATAGAATCGTTTATGGCCGGATAATATGTATAATTACCTTTTATATCTTTGCTTATGTAGCCAATATCGTTATTGCATCCAACAATAACAATGTTTTCCGAAGGATGTTTTTTAAGTACCAGGGGTAATGAAGGTAAAGAAATTAAATCCCATTCATGTCCATCAAAAGTTAGTATTCCTTTCCGGTTGGCAAAAAACATAATTTGGTTATGATCTTGAATTATTGCCCAATTTCTTAAATTATACTTTTTGTCAATTTCATAATTAACAATATAAGGGCTTCCGTCTTGAGATTTTAGTTTGGATGGGAAGAAAAAAACTGAAAGAAGCAAAACAATAATATAGGTTTTATTTTTCATGGTTTTATATTTGATATTATTATTCCTAGCATAAACCAGTAAATTTAATGTTTTTTATTCTGAAAACAATTTTCTCAATGATTCAATATTTCTATTATTATTAATATTCTTTGATTCAGGAGTATATAAAAATTCAATCCAATCCTGGTAGCGATCAATTATTTTTCCACGGACAATTTTTAAAGTACTGTTTAATAATTGATTTTCTTCGGTAAATCCTTCATTTAAAATAGCTATTGATGCTGGTAACCAGCGTTGAGGAAACATATTTTCATGTTCACCGCCGGATCTGTATTTTTTTAAATCATCCTCAATAAGTCTGCAAATTGTTTCTATTGTTTTTTGATCGGATATTTTAAAACCTTGTTTTTCTAAATATAAGTGTATTGAGTTTTTATTCGGGTAAACCAGGGCAACAGTATATGGATTTTGGTTATTATATAACATACATTGGTCGATATATGCAGATTGGTTTATAAATGCTTCCTCCATTCCCTCAGGGCTGTATTTTTCACCATCATCGGCAATTAATAAGCTTTTAAAACGGCCGAGTACGTATAAAAAACCGTCTTTATCTATATAACCAAGGTCTCCTGTATGCAACCAGTCATTTTTTAAAGTTTCTTTTGTTGCTTCTTCGTTTTTCCAGTAACCTTTCATTACATTTTCACCTTTCACAACTATTTCGCCTCTTTCTCCGATAGGCAATTCATTTCCTTCATCATCGCAAATTTTTAACTCTAGTTTATCAACAACAACACCTGATGTGCCCAATTTATGTTTTTTTTCGCAATTTGTCGAAATAATCGGTGCTGCTTCGGTCAAACCATAACCTTGATACATCGGAATATTTATGGCATAAAAAAACCGCTGCAATTCAATATCAAGCAAAGCCCCACCACCAATAAAAAACTTAAGTTTTCCGCCAAATCCTTCTTTTATTTTACTAAATATTAATTTTTTAAATAAAAATAAATAAGGTTTTAATAATATTTTTAAGCCTTTCCCTTTATTCCAGCCATTTCCATTATAGAAATAAGCAATTTTCAAGGCATGATTAAATAATTTTTTAATAAAAGGTCCTTTTTCATTAATTCCCTTTTCAATATTTTTTCGAAAATTGTATGCTAATGAAGGTACACTATATAAAAAATCGGGTTTTATTTCTTTAATATTCTTTGGAATATTTTTCAAAGTTTCCATTGGTGTATTTCCAACTTCAATTGATGCAATGCTTGCTCCCTTTCCCATAAAGCAATAAATGCCTGCTGTATGTGCAAATGAGTGATCCCACGGAAGAATTAAAAGAGTTTTGTAATGTTCGGGAATATCCATAAGGCTGTAGCCTTGTTTCACATTTGCTATGTAATTACAATGGGATAATATAATACCTTTTGGATCGGCAGTTGTTCCAGATGTATAACAAATATTTGCATAATCATCGGGGACTAAAGACTGCCAGATTTTATCAAATTCATTTTTGTTATTTTCAAGAAAATCTTTTCCTATATCAACAATTTCTTTAAAATATATTTCCTTCTCGCTTTGTTTTTCTAATTGATCTAAAAGGATAATTTTTTCAAGTTCAGGAAGTTGGTTTTCAATTTCCCGAATTTTCTTTGCTTGTCCATTAGAAGCAATTACCATTTTTGTACCGGAGTGCAAAAGCCTGAATTGTAATTCCGAGGGTTCTTTTAATTTTACAGATAATGGTACGTTAACTGCACCTGTGTATAAAATTCCTAATTCACTTACAACCCAGTCGTTTCTCCCTTCTGAAATAAGAGCCAACCGGTCGCCTTTCTTTACGCCTAATGCAATTAAACCTGCCGCAAATTGATAAACTCTTTCCCTTGTTTTGGAATATGTTTCACCCAGATACTTCCCATCTCTTTTTTCCCATAAATAAATATTATTTGGAAATCTTTCAACATTTTCCTCGAAGAATTGACATATGGTCATAAGTAATAGGGCATTTTTTTATAAAAATATAAAATTATGCCGAATTTTCTAATAATAAAAAAACAGAAAAATTTAATTATATATAAAAGGATAAGTTGAATATTTATTTATTAAAGATATATAACTTATTATATCTATTTTTCTTCCACTATTATCAGAAGTGACGTAAGGTTTTATTAATTAAAACTGTAAAATAGGTAGTAAAAATATAATTCAATCTTAATCAACTAACTTAAGATTTATCTCCCCCATACCTCCTGTAATTTTCAAGTCAATATAATTTTTTGTTTCGCCAAATTTATCGTTTTTATATTCGTTCCCTTGTTTTGTGAATCCAGGATAATTAATTGTGCCTGCAAGTCCTGTAACTGTTAATTTTACACCCATATTTTCAGGTAAAAGAATTGTAAGCTCCCCAAAACCACAAGTGAAATCAGCCGTTAATGAATTTGTGTGTTCACCGCTTAAATCAATAGTTGCCTCTCCCGCACCTGCAGTAAATTTAATTTTGGGAACAGATGAATTTCTTAAGTCAATGTAATATTCACCTGCCCCTGATGTCAGTTCAAAATTTTCAAGATTAAGGCTGCCTAAATTAAACCTGCCTTCACCTGCTCCGAGTTTTACTGATAAATCAATAGGCACATCATTGTTTAATGATATATCCCATTTAACATTATCTTCATCTACCAAATCAACATCAACTCTATCCAATTCCACAGTTAAATTTCCAATTTCAGGATTATCATCATATTCAACATCAGGTTTTAAATCATCATCCTCATAAATAAATTCTGCATCCATTAAATTCCTCGAACCACCCGATATTTCCAGTTCACCGGCAATTAATTTAATATTGGCATAAATCAGTTTGGCTTCTCCTTTTTTTATTACTATTGTTTCCGAATATCCCAGACTTTCTGACTGAATTTGAGTATTATTTTTCAAGGTTTTAAATGAGAAACATACAACACATAATCCAATTAAAGATATGATAAGAAACGGATTGCTTTTTTTAAATAGTTTTTTTATTTCCATGATCTTTTTATTATAAGGTTAATTAATCTGTAATAATTACAAAAAATAGACAATATACATTTTATTTGGTTGCAAAATAACAGTATAATTAATAAAAATTTTAAAGAACTTGTAAATTACTATTACGTTTATTTTAAATTTTAAATATTATCTTTGGACACTTATTGAAAATATATAGCTTTCGCTAAGGAAAGGTGGGTAAATAACTCCTTCGCTAAAGCTAAGGTGTTCGAAGGGCGAGGTCATCCTTCACAAGGCTTCGGATGGAGAGGCAGCTCAGTTCCGAGAAACCAGAAATCTCTGATTTCATAGTTTCTCGAGAATCCTCGAAACAAAATGAAATTAGAAATTTCAATTGTTTCGGGAGTGGTTAGAGCGTCCCGATATAATCGGGAAG
>JAFGQQ010000224.1 GCA_016935595.1 Bacteroidales bacterium | reverse complement strand
GAAAGAGTAGGATTGGTAGTTTAAGACCGTCTGCAATCAGGTAAATCTCTATTTATTGAAATATTGGTTGTTTTTAATCTAAAAGTACGCAATTGTTAGACTTTTAGAGAAATCGGATTTTTTATTTTGCTATTAATGTTATTTATTATTGCAAACTTGTCATATCTATTAAATAAAATAATTCCAGTCAAATTACCAAACCTATAATCATCAACTATATATTCGCATTCTTTTTCAATTTTTATTTCTTTAAAACATTTCTTTACTATCTCCTTAAAAGTATAGTCACTCCAATCCGGAACTCGACAAACTAAATAGTCAGCACCTTTATTTTCAGCTTGTTTTACCATAGGGATCATAGGTGTACCATTTTTTCCTATTCTATCTGATGAAAGTAAATAAGAACAAATATCATTAACTGATACTGGATCAATAAATTGCATTCCATCATCTAAGGTACCCTTTTTAAAAAAGAGTACTTGAATATCATTATTTGAATAGGGTAAAGGACCATTTTTAACACTATGATTGATATTGTTTTCATCAGATACTTCAAATTTTCTAATATGATTTTCAATATTCTTAACAATTAAATTGTTGTTTATACTATTATAATTCCTGTTTAATAACTGAGCTACTGGTCTATACTTACCTCTAACTTTATCTAATGCAGACTGGAGAGAATATGGTAATATCTGCTTTTCTTCTTTACATATTCTTTTTATCTCAAAATAGAGGTCATCCTCAAGGTACTTACCAAGAATATCGCAATTACTATTTTTTTTAACTGATTTAGGAGAGGATTTATTAAATCCAGTAATATTAACTTTTAATATCTCCCCTAATAAATATATTGCGGATATCTCTGCAGAATTGCTCGCCCACTGTACATCACCCTCATTGGTAAATCCTTTATAAGATGGATAAATCAATAATTCATTTACCTTATTTTTATATTCATTTTCTTTCACAACTCCTGATAAACTAAGAAAATATTCAAGGGCGTGAAGAAAAGGACTCGATTCAATTATATTTTTCAGAGGATGTTTTTCTGACAACGAATGTTGTTCAATAAACTTTGTTATGAGCGGGTAATTATTCAAAGACTGTTAACCTTTCCAGATATTGGTTTAAGAATAAATCTCATTATTATGTGTTTACATAGGTCAATTAGTTTCTATATCAAAGAATTTATCTAATTAATTTTGAAACTGCGCTTCTTATACCATACAATAGTAAATCTTCAATATTACCTTTAAAGTCTTCGGTTGATACTGCAAGTATTCTTCCACTTTCAACATCGATAAGCCTAATATCTATTGAAAAAATTTGACCAACTTTATTAACACTGCCTCCAACAATTAACTCTACACTCAATAATTTGCCCACTTCTATTAAACAATCGTCTGATGTACAGCCAGATAACTGAAAACCCTGTTCATTAAGAATATCATTTATTCTCTCCCTCTCTAATACGACGAACTTACCGCATTTAAAAACTTCCGAACGAAAACGATTATTTAAAGCAAGAATATCATTTTTTGAAATCACACCTGATTCTAAATCCATTATTGCGATATTCTTTTTATTTCTCGTAATAGATGCTATTATATCATCGTAATCTAGCTCCAATTGATCATCTGTTACATATGAGATCATTTCTGCATTTGGAATATTTTGTTCATTATTATTAGTTGATTTGTTTTGTACCTTTTTTATCTCTGAAACAGAATTGTTTTTTAAATCGTTATAAGTCGATTCACTATTGTCACCTATTATAAAAGATTTTTGATTAAATGGATTTATTACTTCTGCGTGTGCAATTATTAATTTATTATCAATATATTTTATACGAGGATTTTTAATTTTTAGTTTATTCAAATCATTTTTAAAAGCTTTAGCATATTTTCGATTTACACTGATGAGCACAGGCTGGAAAAATTTGAAATATAGAGTGTATTTTTCATTATCAGCATCATATGCCGAAATATCTGAAATATCAATGTTATAACCATTTATAAGGGCATAATCAACAATTTCTTGCACATTAAAGTCTAAATATTGATTAATTCTATTTTGATATTCTTGCGAAGACTCATACTCATCTTTTTCTAAAAATGATGATATTCGTATTTTGACAAATTCATCAAATGGTATGTTAAGACCTTTAACATGATAAATTATAATTTCTCCTTCATCAGTGCTAAAAGTTAAATATTGACCATCTGGACTAAATGCAATATTTGTTATATCAATTAAATCATTATCAATTTCATTTACTTTTATTGATTCTGATATTTTTATATCATATCTAGAACCATCATTCTTTGCAGTTAAAATCAATCCAACAAGAGTACCAAAAACGAGATACTCTTCATTTGGACTAAAACATAAAGATTGAATAGGTCCTAAATTCTCGAATGTCTGAAACTCAAAAAACTTACTATCATTTTTTTTCCATATTTTTATACTTTTAGTCCAATAATTATCATCAATAGCAATTAAAAAATTACCTTGAACACTAAAAGATAAGCATAATAGATCATTCCAAATGTTCTCTGAAGGAGGACCCACTAACTTTTCAACAGAATTGCTCATCCAATTCCATACTGAGATATTTCTACTTTTATGACCACATGCAATTAGATAATTGGAATTAGGACAATATAAGACTTCATCTAAAGGTATTCCAATTGAGTCCAACATAGAAGTTGCAGATTTATAATCAGTATAAAAATCCAACTCATTTAACTTTATGAACTTATTGTCATCATATCTCAGAACCTGTACTGAAAAAACATCAGAAAGGGTTAAATAATTATTCTCTTTACTAAAGGAAAACGATTCAATATCGGTATATTCATCAAGTAAATTTGTATTTGAATAGCGATTCCCATCTTTTCTCCATACTTCTAAACTACCTCTCTCTCCTAAAGAAATTAAATATTCACCGTTTTGATTGAATTCTATTTGTTTTATAGGCTGTTTTTGAGTTCTTAGATTTTGAAATAAAGTAAGAGTATCAGTATTTATCTTCCATAATTTGATATACCGGTCTTCTCCTGAAGTTGCAAATAATTCTCCGTTGGGACTAAACGATATAGAATTGATTTCACAAAGATGCCCAACAATTTTCTGAATATGTTCTATACGATTTTTTTTTAAGTTCCAGACATTAATAAATCCATCCCATCCACCTGCTATTAATTCATTCCCATTATCACTAATATCCAGACTCATAATATTGCTATCACTTGATAATACATCCTCTTTCACCAAGATATTGTCATTAAATCTCCAAATAATTAATGTCCCATCACTACTTCCTGTAAATATTAAATCCCCTTCGGGATTAAAAGATACGCTGTTAATTTGACTAGAATGCTCTTCTGAAGATTGAATTTGAACAATATTCTCATTTTCAAAAATCCAGATTTTTAATTTTCCTAAGTTATCGCCAGACACTAAATATTTGCCAGAAGGAGAAAATGATAAACTTATTACTTTCTCAGATCCTGATATTATTTGTCGAATTATTTCGAATTTATCATTAACTAACTTCCAAATAAATATCATCCCATCCTCTGCGGCTGAGGCAAAATATTTTTCATCTTGACTGAAATCAATTGCTCTTATATTTCCAAAATGGCAAGATATTTCTTGTAACATTTCATATTTATTGTTTATTATTTTATATATTTTAATAACTCTTTCACTTCCTCCCGTAACTAAATATTCACCGTTATTGCTAAAGGAAATATTCCATATCCTTTTTCTGATATTTTTTTCATATTTATTAGTAAATGATTGATATTCATTACCATAAGAACCAAGAGAATCGTTAGAGCTATTCCAGTTATCAGATGCATTAAATATATCAATAAGTCCATTTGAATGACCAACAACTAATAATTTACCATCTGGAGAAAATTTTATACAAATTGGCCAATTAATCCCAAGTGTTTCAATGGATTGTATTTCTGAAAATTTATCATTATCTCTTTTCCAGATTGTTATATTATTATGAACGGTAGCGGAAGCGATATAGCCATCTGAGCTGATGTCGACACTAAAAATAGCAGCAGGGTGCGCTTTTAGAATTTGAGATTTCTTAAACTCTAATTCTGCAATTAGTAAAAATGATGAAGAAAGGACTGTAATTATGAATAGTACCATATTTTGAAATTTAAACATTTTCAATCCTGTAAAATATTCTCGTATTTCAATATCTTATCTCCTTTAAGCCTAACATCTTCCTAAGCAACTTCGCTAAAACCTTTTAATTAACCAATTAACTATCATAAAAAGCCCGGCTGTTTTTTGATCCATCATTGTTAT
>JAFGQQ010000223.1 GCA_016935595.1 Bacteroidales bacterium | reverse complement strand
TTATTATGTTCTGCACTTTGTTTAAGTTTTAATATTACATTATCGGAAGGTGGTAAATCGGGACTTCCAATTCCTAAATTAATTACATTTTTCCCCTCCGAATTCATTTTAGAAATTTCTTTCAGTTTTTTCGAAAAGTAATATTCTTGCACAGTATTTAGTCTATTTGCAGGATTTATGATCATTTTTATTATTTTTTACATAATTGATTTCCCTTTTTTATACTCACCTAATATTTTAAATTGACTCATAAATGGTTTAGCCGATTCAAGCGCTTGCTTGTATGTTTCATAATCGTCAATTTCCAAGTCAGCATAAAATAAATATTCCCATTCTTTTCCTATTATAGGAAATGACTGGATTTTACAAAGGTTAATATTAAAAAATGAAAAAATTGACAGAACTTTTGATAAACTTCCAATTTTGTGCGATACTGCAAATGATATGGATGCTTTATTTGCTTTATCATCACAGGCATTCCCGCCATTTTTATCTTTTAAGATCAAAAAACGTGTATAATTCATTTTATTGCTTTCAATACTTTCTAAAAGAATTTCCAGGTCGTACATTTTAGCTGCCTGGTCACTGGCAATAGCTCCAATCCCTTTTAATTTATTTTCCTTTATATCTTTGGCGCTTAAGGCTGTATCGGCGCTGTCGATGGATTTAATATGAGGATATTGTTCAAAAAAATCCTGGCATTGTAATATAGCCATAGGATGTGAATAAACCTCTTTTATATCATTTATGGTTTGACCTGGCAGGGCAATTAAATTTTGTTTTATTCTCAAATATATTTCCCCGATTATTTTCATGTTCGACTCCTTAAGGAGTTTATAATTCGGAATAATACTACCTGCCACCATATTCTCTATGGCCATGATTCCATAATCGGCATTCCTGCTTTTTAAGTTTTGAAATAAATCCTTAAAAGTGATACCTGGTACAACTTCAATTTTTTCGTTTTCGAAATAATGCATAGCTGCAATTTCATGAAAAGCGCCGTATCCCCCCTGGATCGCTATTCGTTTAACTAGTGTCATAATTTTTAGCATTTATAAATTAAAATCAAAAAAAAAGTCCCGGATTTATATTCGGGACTTTTTTAATATATTTTTATTTCACATATATCAATTCCGGTCCCTTTGTTTAATAAAATAAAAAAAGAAAAAGAATCCGAAATTATTATATGTTATATTCTTAGTCATTGTTATTTTTCTTCAATAGCGTTACAAAGATAAAATAAATATTTTTTTAAATTGAAATATTTGCATAAAATTATGATAAATCTGCTTAAAATGAAGTATGCTAAAATAATTTTATCATAATGAATAATATAACTTATCTTTTTAAACCCTTATTCCTATTAACAAAACATCATCTACCTGGTCAAAATCTTTTTTCCAGTTTTCAAAATAATTATCAAAAAATTCTTCTTGCTCATCCATATCCATATCATTAACTTCTATAAGTAATTCTCGTAATCCAATTTTTTTTATTTTTCGCATTTCCGGTCCGCCAATTTGATCGGTATAACCATCTGAGAAAATATAAATTGTATCAAATTTCTGAATTGGAATAACATGATTTGTATAAGGTTTTCCTTCAAAATTCAATAAACTAACAATAGAAAAAGGATCGGCTTTTATTTGCATTATTTCATCGTCCCTGACTAAATATAATGGATTTATTGCTCCGGCATATTCTAAAATTTCTTCGTCTAAATCAATCATAACCAAAGCAATATCCATGCCTTCCATCTGATCTTCATTGTTGTCAATTTTTGTCAGGAAAATTTGTCTCATACCTTTATCGAGGTAATCTAGTATTTCAGAAGGTTTAAAAATACCATAATCGTGAATAATTTGATTAATTAAAGAGTTTCCAATAATTGATAAAAGTGTACCCGGTACTCCATGTCCTGTACAATCAGCGGCTGCAATATAAACTTTATCGTAAATATTTGCATACCAGTAAAAATCACCGCTAACAATGTCTCTGGGTTTGTATAAGATAAAACTATTGGGAAGATCTTTTTGAATTGTTGTGATCTGCGGAAGTGTTGATTCCTGTATTTTTTTTGCATATCTAATACTTTCAGTAACCTCCCTCATATATTGTTCAAGTTCTGAGTAAGTTTTTTGTAATTCTTTAGATTGAATGTCAATTTTATTTTTTTGTCCTTCAATTTCCTTTTTCTGGTGCGATATTTCTGTAAAAGCCTGAATAATATTATTCGACTGGTCTTCAATTTGCTCAAGCATTTCATTAAATCCTTTACACAAAACACCTATTTCATTGTTGCCATATTTGTTTTCAATTCTAATTGTATAATCCCTGAATTCGGTAACATCCTTTGTTAATTCAACTAGATTTAATATTGGCTGAACCAAAGGCTTATTTAATAAAAATGAAGTAATAATTGCATACAGAAAAGCAACAAAAAGCACAAAAATAGTGAGTTCTAAAAATATTTTTCCTTGGTTGTTCAATTCATTCAAATTAGAGATGATATATACTTTAAAAATTATTTCATCATCTTCATAAAAATTTTTTAAAACTTCGAGGTAATCTTTAGTAAACCTGAAATTATTTTCTAAATTACCCGGAACTTGAATTTTTATTTCCTTATTATTCTTTAAATATTTTACAAAAACATCATTATTTGATGTTAAAATAAAAGCTGCCTCAATGTTATCATTTGAAGAAAGTGTTTGTAAAAGATTTTGAGCAGCATTATTATCTGTGAAAAAAATGGTATTTGACATGTTATCTCCAATAACATCAGCAAAAATCAATAATTCACGTGCCATTCTCGATTTTAAATTCTTCTGGTTGTAACTGAAAAGAGTAGTTAATGCAATTATTAATGAACTTAATGTAATGAAAAGGATTATGCTAATAAGTTTCTTTCTTAGAGATAGATTTTTTAAAAATTTTATCATTTTTAATGGTTTATAAATTTTATTATATTATTTGAGATATAATTATCTCATATATAAAAATATATCTATTAATTATTTATTAATTACTTTACCTGTATATTTATTTTATCAATAAAGGTTGCATTTATTTTAAAAAATATTTAATAAACAGAAGGTTATAATTTTAACCTTTAATAATTATAAAACTTGGCAATTATAAAGATTTTCAACTGAATACATGATTTTTTTAAAAAAAATTATGATATTTAGTCAATGAATTTACTTGGTATTTGAATTTTTAATTTAGACAGATAATGTCAAACATATTTCTTTTAATAATTGGATTAATTGGAGGGTTAGCTCTTTTTCTTTACGGAATGAATATGATGAGCGACGGACTCAATAAAGCTGCAGGCAGCAAAATTAGAAATATCCTAAATGATTTTACAAAAAACAGATATAAAGCATTTTTAACCGGAACAATATCAACTACGCTTATTCAAAGTAGCAGTGCTGTTTCGGTAATGATAATTAGCCTTGTTAAAGCAAAATTATTAACATTTCCCCAAACTTTTGGAGTATTATTAGGAGCCGGAATAGGGACTACTATTACAGCTCAGATTATTGCTTTTAAGATTACTGATTATTCGTTGCTTTTTATTGCTTTAGGATTTTTTCTGAAAATACTCACAAAGAAAAAAGTCTTACAATTCAGTGCTGATGCAATTTTAGGATTTGGATTTTTATTTTATGGACTGCATCTTATGTCGCAGGCGATGTATCCTTTACGATCAAATGAAGAATTTATAAATTTATTGATTCGATTAGAAAATCCGATTCTTGGAATATTAACAGGTTTTATATTTACTGCATTAATTCAAAGTAGCGGAGCTTTTATTGGAATTCTTATTGTTTTATCATCTCAGGGATTATTAACTCTTGATGCGGGAATTCCTCTTTTATTGGGGTCAAATATTGGTACAACAATTACGGCATTAGTTGCAAGCTTTAATGCGGGTACTGATGCTAAACGTGTTTCTTTTGCTTTTTTCTTTATGAATTTATTAGGAGTATTGCTTGTATTTTGGTGGATTCCGGTTTATACCAAATTTGTAGAATATTTAACTGCTTTTAGATTTAGTCCAGATTCTGAACTTGGAGCTATTACCTCTTCAATTCCAAGACAAATTGCCAATGCTCATACAATATTTAATATTCTTGTTACAATAATTTTATTGCCATTTAGCAATTCTATTTCCAGTTTAATCATTAAATTAATTCCTGAAAAAAAGAAATTGAAAGGTTTCCAATTAGCAGTTCAATATTTAGATAATAACCTGATTGGCAGTCCGGCTATTGCCATTAGTTTGGCTAAAAAAGAAACTTTATTAATGGCCGAAATTGTTCAGGATATGCTTGATAATATTATCCATCCGTTTATTGATAAAGAAGGGTTAGTATTAGAACAAATAGCCAAAAATGAGCAAATTGTTGATTTTTATAGAAAAGAAATATCAACATATGCTACAAGAACCAGTCAACAAGAAATGGACAAAGGGCTAGCTGAAGAAACCTATCAGATTATTTATGTAATTTCTGAATTAGAAGAAATAGGAGACATTATTTCAAATACATTATATAAAAAAGCTAATGACTGGTTAGAGCTAAAAATTAATTTTTCTGAAGAAGGTAAAAAGGAGTTGATGGGATATCATTTTCATACAGTTGAGCAATTATCAAAAGCAGTTGAGTCGTTTAAAGAGTACGATATAAAAACAGCTGCCAAATTGAAAAAACAGAGTAAAAAACTCAAAGCTCTTGTTGACGAACTTAAACACAAGCATTTTGAACGTTTAAGCCAGAATATTCCTGAAACTATTCAAAGCAGTAAAATCCATATCGAAGTAATTGGAGCGTTAAGGATGATCAATAGCCATATAGCTAATATTGCAAGAGCTATTCTAAAAAGTTCACAAAATTGAATGAAATATTAATTTTTAAATAATAATAGACGCTCTATATGTTATATTAAACAAATTAACATATATTATATTACATAAAAGTATTATTTTATAATTCTTGAAATATATTTTTACATATTTTGCAATAAGTCATAGGTGAATATATTTTATGTCAACTTATTGCTTAATTTATTAATTTTAATCTAATTTTGAAAATTTCTTATTTTTATTAATATTTTTAAAAACTCAAATAATCCAAATAAATTCAAACTAAAAACTAAATTATTAACCTATGAAAAGACTAATTTATTTAACTTTCATTTTAATTATTGGTTTTTGTGCAGTTTTAAATGCACAAGAAATTACGGTGAAAGGAAAAGTGACATCGGCTTCGGATGGTATGGTCCTTCCGGGTGTAAATGTTTTAATAACCGGAACTACAACAGGAACAGTAACTGATGTAGACGGCAATTATGCCCTTGAGGTACCAGGTACGGAAGCTGAACTTTTGTTTTCTTATGTCGGTTATGTATCTCAAACCATTAAAGTCGGAGATCAAACCATTATTAATGTTGTTTTAGAAGAAGAAACCAAAGAGCTTGATGAGATTGTTGTGATTGGGTACGGAGTGCAAAAGAAAAAGCTAAGTACCGGAGCTAACCTTAATGTAAAGGGAGAAGATATTCAGGCACTTAATACAACAAGCAGCATAGATGCCTTGAAAGGTCTTTCTCCGGGTGTGAGCATTACCCAAAATAATGGCGTTCCCGGTTCAGGAAATAAGATATTTATTCGGGGTATTGGAACAACAGGAAATTATAATCCTTTATACATCGTAGATGGTATTGCAGTTGGTGACATTGATTATTTAAGCCCATCTGATATTGAAAGCATTGATGTCTTGAAAGATGCGGCTTCAGCGGCTATTTACGGGTCACGTGGTGCAAACGGTGTAATTTTGGTAACAACAAAAAAAGGACAAAAAAACACCGATCCCATTGTTAATTATAGCGCATACTATGGGTGGCAAAATGTGTACAAAGGTCCTGAATTATTAAATGCACAGGAATATTCCGAAGTTTTGAACAGGGCAAATATAAATGCAGGTGAAGAGGAATGGGATTTTGAAGCAGCAGGTGTTCCTTACTGGGATAAGATTGAAAGCGGTGAATGGGAAGGAACCAACTGGTTTGAAGAAATTAAGGAAAAAAACGCTCCTGTTCAGAGTCATGCTCTAAATATTACCGGAGGTTCCGAACGTTCAACTTATTCAATCGGGGCTTCTTATTACGACCAGCAGGGAGTATTGGGAAAACAGGCTAATAATGACTATAAACGTATAAACTTACGCTTAAATAGTGAACACCTTTTGTTTAAAACAGGAGGTCACGATTTGCTGGTTTTTGGTGAGAATTTGACTTTCACAAACGAAAAGAATCCTACAATACGCACAGGTAATATATACTGGAGCGATGTTCATAATATGATGGTTGCCAGCCCGTTTTTACCCATGGATGCTGATTCAACCGGTGATCCTGCCTATCCCTATCATTATGCAATAGGTTGGAATTCCCAGGAAGGAAATCCAGTTGCAGACATGGTTCTGCACTCCAAATACAACACTAATAATAACAATACCATAACAGGTAATGCTTACCTGGAATTGCAACCCATTAAAAATTTGAAATTACGTTCATCCTTTGGAATTAATAACTGGTATGGCTCATCCCGTCACTGGCAGTTTGAATATAATTTAAGTGATATTAGTGGTAATGCACGGGATCAGCTGGACCAGGACATGTATTCAGGATATACCTGGACATCAACAAATACTGCAAGCTATTCTTTTAAATTGCAAAATATACATTCCTTTACACTTCTTGCAGGAATGGAACTTATTAAAAATGCCAGGGATTTGAAAATGGACGGACATAACGAAAACAGTGTTTTTAACGATTATGAATATGCTTACCTGGATAATTTTAATCCGCTTGATGTTAATAATGTGACATGGGCTAATTTTGGCGGTAAAGATGAATACGGATGGGCTATGCTTTCATATATTGGGCGTATAATTTACGATTACAAAGAAACATATCTGTTAAACCTGACATTTCGGGCAGACGGATCATCGAATTTCGACAGGGGAAACAGATGGGGAACCTTCCCTTCCGTTTCTGCCGGATGGGTTGTTTCAAACGAACCATTTGTTGAAAGTATAAGTGACTGGCTGAATTTTATGAAGCTGCGATTTAGTTGGGGACAAAATGGAAATCAAGATGTTGGGAGAAAATTTGTTTATTTATCAAGCATTGATATTGAAGGAGTTAATTACTATTTTGGTCCTGAAAGAACAGCGATAACAGTTGGCTCGACACCTGCACAAGTGCCGAATCCTGATGTTCACTGGGAAACATCCGAACAAACTGATATCGGACTTGATATGTACTTTTTAGATAATCAGCTTCAGACTTCATTTGATTTATACAGAAAAGATACCAAGGACTGGTTAATAATGGCTCCGGCATCAGTTATGGATGGAACAGAACCACCTTGGATAAATGGTGGTTCTGTAAGAAACTCGGGAATAGAAATGATGTTAAGATGGAATAAGCGTGCCGGTGATCTTACCTATGGAATAACAGGTACATTTGCATATAATAAAAATGAAATGATTGAAATACCCAGTAGCGATTCTATTATACATGGTCCGGCAAACGTTTTGAGCCAGGGAGTTACGGAAATGTTCCGTTGTGAGGTTGGTAAACCTATCGGTTTCTTCTGGGGTTATGAAACAGATGGAATTTTGCAGAACGAGGAAGAAGCAGCTGCCTGGGTCACTCCTGATGGCGAACCATACTTTGATGGTCCTCGCCCAGCATATCAACAACATCCCGGTGATCTGCGGTTTGTTGACCAGAATAATGATGGTGAAATTAATATTGATGACAAGGTAATGATTGGAAATCCACATCCCGATTTTATTTTTGGTCTTCAGATTAATGTCGAGTATAAGGGATTGTATCTGCAACTTACAGGTAACGGACAGGCAGGTCATCAAGTAGCAAAAAATTATCGCTCGGTTGACAGTTACCGCAATAATTTTACAAAAGAAGTTGTCGACGAGATCTGGCAATGGAATGATAATAATGAAAATGGAGTTATAGACGATAGTGAAGTAAGAGATGGCAGTTTACCCAGACTTTTCAGGGGAGCTCATCGCAACTGGCAATACATATCCGATATATACATCTACAATGCAGACTATTTCCGTATCAGCAATTTAACTATTGGATATAATTTTAATAAGCTAATTAAAAATTTACCATTTGAAGAAACCCGTTTATATGTAGCGTCAAATAATTTGCATGTTTTTACAAAATACCCTGGAATGGATCCTGAAGTAGGTTATTCACCAACTGATGATACAAATCCTGATAGTGATTTTCCATGGGGCTCAGGTATTGATTTGGGAACTTATCCACAATCAAGGACATTTATGGTTGGTTTAAATATTACATTTTAATTTTAAAAATAAATTATCATGAAAAAAATAATATATTCAATATTAATTGCAATCATGTTTTTAAGTGTAAGTTGCAATGAAGATTTTTTAGACACCAAAAACTTATACCAGAAAACAGATGAAAGTTATTACAGGACACCGGATGATATCCAGGAAGCGCTTGCCGGAGCTTATGCGGCAGTTCCAATTGATGCAGGGAATAATAATCCTTTTATTGTTGCTGAGCTGATGTCTGACGACTGTTTCTCAGGAGGGGGTTCAAACGATGACGGTTTTCTCGCAACCGATGCATTTAACTATCCCCCCAATCCTGATTATTATAATGACCTGTTTTCATTCGGCTGGCAGGGAATTCTCAGGACAAACCTTATTTTAAAACGGTTTGAGCAGGTTGATTATGATGATATAGACCAACAAAACCAGGACTTGGGTGAAACATATTTTTTACGTGCATATTTTTATTTCAGGTTATCCAAGTTTTTTGGTCCCGTACCTTTAAAACTTGAACCTGAGCCGGCTAATTTACCAAGAGCAACAGCAGAGGAAATATATGGCCAGATTGCTTCAGATTTAAAAAAGGCAATTGAAATTATGCCATCCACTCCTTATTTAAATATATCATTAGATCGGCTTGGGCATGCCACAAAATGGGCTGCCGAGGCTTTAATGGCACGTGTTTTCTTATTTTATACAGGTTATTATGAACAAACGGAGATTCAGCTTCCCGAAGGCGGATCGGTTACCAAGAACCAGGTTATCGGATGGCTTGATGATTGTATAGCAAACAGCGGTCATGATCTTTTGCCTGATTTCAGGAATAACTGGGGTTATTCTGCGGTAAGCCGTTATCCTTATACTGCTAATAATAACCTTTCATGGAAAGGTGATGACGGTTCAAATTATGAAACGGTTTTTGCTATAAAATTTGGCCCTTATGGAGGGTGGAATCCTCCTGATGAACAATTAAGTTACACAAACCAGCACTCGCTTTATGTCGGTCTCAGACAACAATTTTATGCACCATTCGGACAGGGCTGGGGCTCGGGCACTGTCAATCCCCAATTATGGGACAGCTTTGAAGATGGTGATATCCGCAGGGAAGGTTCCATACTTAATGTAAATGATACTCTTAATCCTGATGAAGGAGATATTCCTAAAAAATTTATATGGGGTTCCGATAACCAGATGCACGAAACCGGGTACTGGCAAAAGAAATATATGCCTATATATGATAGTATTCCTGATGAGAATGGAGTAATACAGCTTGTTAGTATATATTTTGTTACCGGTGAGACTGATTTTCAACTCTGGAACTTACAGGATGATGTATTAATTCGCTTTGCAGATGTATTATTAATGGCTGCTGAACTTGGCGCATCCAATGCTCAGACTTACTTTGACAGGGTCAGAACCAGGGCAGGATTGGCTTCAAAAACTGTATCACTTGAAAACATAAAGCTCGAACGACGACACGAACTGGCTTTTGAAGGCCTTCGTTATTTCGACCTTATGCGTTGGCATGATCTTAAAGCAGCGCACGATATTGCAACGGGTATACCGGTTAAAAATGTAGGATCAGACGCAGTTTATACATCTACTTACAGATCCGAGACAGGTGGTTTTCTTCCAATTCCTGAAACTGAGGTTACACTTTCGGAAGGTTTGCTGGAACAAACACCGGGGTGGAAACCATAGCTAAATAATTTAATTTTAATTTATTATCAAATTTATTTTTCCAAATAATCAAAGAAAAGCCTCATGGCTTTTCTTTTTTTTTCGTCTAAATGATAATTCATATTACCGAAATAGTATTTTTCGATATTCTTAATAATTTTAACTCCCTTGTAATTAATTTCAATTATTTTGGTTATATGATTTATACCGTATTCTAATCCTTTAATAAATTTCTGCTTAAAATTATCAGGTAATTGTTTGTTTGCTACCCAACATGCAAATACAAAGGGCAGGTTTGTATATTTATTCCATTCTTCAGCCAAATCATATATATAAGGATATTCATTTTGTATTTTAAAAGTCCTGTCCCCAATTAATACGGCTGCAGAATTTATGTCAAAATTCATTAATTCATATCCTTCTGTGGAGTTTTTAAATTCAGGATTAGTTTTCCAAAAGTTTTTAGATAATATTTTAACCAGGTTATTTGAGGTTTCTGATTGATTATCAAGATAAATTGTTTTTATTTTATGAATGGGTTGATTGCTAATAAGAATTACAGATCTTGCTTTATTATCTGAAGCAATACAATAATCAGAAATAATTTCTGAATAATTAAGTTTTTTTATTTCTGCTATGGGGATTAAACCGATATCTGCTTCGTTATTTATAAGTTTTTTGGCACAATCAGAAGGAGTATCAGTAGATAATATGATCTTATCAATTATAGATGTGTTTTCAAGTCCATAAATAAAAGGGTATGTGTTAATGAAAGAAACTGCTGATACTTTTATTTTATCCATTACAGGATTTATGATTTGTTTTTTAATTAAAGTACAAAACTAATAATATTTTAAGATGAAATTATAGAATTGATTATCTAATCGTCATACTTTCGCTCCTACGGAGCTGGAGAACAATTATGTAAGTAAATGTTACCATACTGTCGCACCTATGGTGCTTATTTTAAAGATAAAATTAATTCTTAAGATTATATAGTCCCGGAGGGACGGAAGTAAGGTAATTAAAAAGTTTCCTTTTTGTAAAATTCCCATATGGACGACAGTAAATCAGTTGCTAAATAGAAATTACCTAATTATTGAATAATAATATATGAAGAGAATTATTGTTAATATTTCTTAAGGTGAAATAATAGCCAAACTTTTGCTCTTGTTTAATCTTAGTGATAGATAAATTAAATAACAAAGAACCGCAGGTTCGAAAGTATGGTAAAATTTCTATAAATAATAAATATGAGTTCCGCAGGAACGACACATTATTGTCAATAGATTTTTAAATAAGATTATCATGCTTTTAATCCAAAAATGCTCCTTTTTGATATGCCTTGACTAAATTTTTTTAACTTTGTTTCTTACTAAATAATAAATTATGGAATTAAATAATTTAACTGCTATTTCACCTGTTGATGGTCGTTACAGGAACAAGGTTGATGAACTTGATGTTTTTTTTTCAGAATATGGTTTAATTAAATATCGTGTTTTAATCGAAATTGAATATTTCATTGCGCTTTGTAAAATACCGCTTCCCGAATTAAAAGAGATTGATGATTCAATTTTTATTGAATTACAAAAAATATATCAAGATTTCACTATTAAGGATGCGGAAAGAGTTAAAGAGATTGAAAAAATTACAAACCACGATGTTAAATCAGTCGAATATTTTATCAAGGAAAAATTCGATACACTTGGATTGGCAAAATATAGAGAATTTGTGCATTTTGCCTTAACATCTCAAGATATAACCAATACAGCTATTCCTTGTTCGCTTCGGGATGCCATGAATATGGTTTATCATCCGCTTATTGATAAAATACTTGATAAATTAAATTCGTTAATAATTGACTGGGCTGAAATACCTATGCTTGCTCATACCCATGGACAACCAGCTTCTCCAACCAAACTAGGGAAAGAAATTAAGGTGTTTCAAGAAAGAATTGTAAAACAACTCGATTTATTAAAAGCAATACCATGTTCGGCTAAATTTGGAGGAGCAACTGGTAACTTCAATGCCCATTGTGTGGCTTATCCTGAGATTAATTGGATTGAATTTGCGGATAAACTGGTTAATGAAACATTTGGCTTAGACAGGTCTAAAACCACAACCCAGATTGAACATTATGATAATTTGGGCGCTATTTTTGATAATTTAAAAAGAATAAATACGATTTTAATTGATCTTTGCCGGGATATTTGGACATATATATCTCTGGAATACTTCAAACAGAAAATAAAAAAAGGAGAAGTGGGTTCATCAACCATGCCACATAAAGTTAATCCAATTGATTTTGAGAATGCAGAGGGAAACCTTGGATTAGCCAATGCAATTTTCGAACATCTTTCAGCAAAACTTCCTGTATCCCGTTTGCAACGTGATTTAACTGATTCAACAGTGTTAAGGAATATAGGTGTTCCAATTGCACATACGGTTATTTCAATAAAATCAATATTAAAAGGTTTGGATAAGCTTATAATAAATAAAGAAAAAATAGATAAAGATTTAGAAAAAAACTGGATTGTAATTACCGAAGGTTTGCAAACCCTGCTACGTCGTGAAGGTTTTGAAAATCCATATGAAATAATAAAAGACCTTACAAGGACAAATAAATGTATTGATAAAAAGGTGTTTGATGAATTTATTGATAAGTTGAATGTTTCAGAAAAATTAAAAAAAGAATTAAAGCAAATTACACCATTTAATTATACAGGAATATAGTATTTTCCTAAATCATTAATACCTCAATATTTTTAGTGTTCGAACGTTATTATTTTATACTTTTGGTGTTATTTTAATAATAAATTTAATGAAGGTTTTCTTTAAGCAGGTTTTCGGATATATTATACCCTATAAGGTACAGGCAATATTAAGCATCCTATTTAATTTTATTTTTATCATTTTCAATTTGTTTTCAGTTACAATGATGATTCCATTTCTTGGAATTCTCTTCAAAACCAAATCACTTGTCACTGAGCTACCTGAATTTAGCCTGTCAGTAGATTACTTTCTTGACTTCATGTATTTTTATTTAAGTAAAATTATACTTGTTTATGGCGAAAGTTTAGCCTTGCTATTTTTATGTGTTTTAATTATAATATTGACTTTAATAAAAACTGCATCAAGATATTTTTCTTTATTCTATTTAGCTCCTGTACGAACAGGAATTGTAAAAGACATTAGAAACAAGCTTTACGGAAAAGTTGTAAATCTTCCAATCTCATATTATTCTGATGAAAGAAAAGGTGATATTATTTCCCGTATTACAGCCGATGTTCAGGAAATTGAGGTGTCGATTGTGAGCACTTTAGAGACATTAATTAAAGATCCCATTATGATTCTTTTTTATATTATTGTATTATTCACAACTAACTTTAAATTGACACTATTTGTATTAGTACTTTTACCAGTAAGCGGATATATCATAGGCAGGATCGGAAAAAACCTTAGAAAAACATCATTGCGCGGACAGCGTAAACTGGGATTTATTTTATCAATCATAGAAGAAACAATTAGCGGACTTCGTATTATTAAAGCTTTTAATAATGAGGAAAGAATAACTAAAAATTTTGAAAACACAAATAATTTATATTCAAAAATATTAGTCAAAATATCGAGGAGGCGTGCTCTTGCAAGTCCGTTAAGCGAGTTTTTGGGTACAATTGTTATGATTGCAATTTTGTTTTACGGCAGCAATCTTGTATTAAGTCAAAGTTCGAATCTCACAGCCGAAATATTGATTTTCTTCCTGTTGGTGTTTTATTTAATTATTAACCCGGCTAAATCTTTTTCAACTGCAGTATATAATGTTCAAAAAGGTATGGCATCGGTTGACAGGATTAATAAAGTATTAAAAGCAGAGATCACAATCAAGGATAAACCATCTTCAGTTTCTTTTAATGAATTTAAATATTCGATAGTTTATAAAAATGTATATTTTAAATATGAGGAAGATATTGTATTAAAAAATATTAATTTAACTATTGAGAAAGGTAAAACTATAGCGCTGGTTGGACAATCAGGTGCAGGAAAATCTACACTGGCTGATTTATTACCCCGGTTAATTGATGTTGATGAAGGAGATATATTAATTGATGATATTTCAATTAAAGATATAAAATTGAAAGATTTAAGAAATTTAATGGGCATTGTTACGCAACAGTCTATTTTGTTTAACGACACAGTATTTAATAACATTGCTTTCGGATACAATGGTGCTACCGAAAAGCATGTTATAGAGGCAGCTAAGGTTGCCAATGCACATGAATTTATAGTTCAAATGCCAAATGAATATTATTCTAATATTGGTGATAGTGGCAGTAAATTATCGGGTGGGCAAAGACAAAGGTTAAGCATTGCCAGGGCTGTATTAAAAAATCCACCTATTTTAATTCTTGATGAAGCAACCTCCGCCTTGGACACCGAATCGGAAAGGCTTGTGCAGGATGCGTTATACCGATTAATGGAAAACCGGACTTCAATTGTTATAGCTCACAGGCTATCAACTGTTAAAAATGCCGATGAAATTATTGTGCTGCATGAAGGCGAAATTGTTGAAAGGGGCAAACATTCAGAACTTTTAAAGAAAAAAGGTATTTATAAAAAATTATACGATTTGCAAATGTTTGCTTAACTATTTATTTTATTTCGATTTCTCATTATCGTTTAAATAATTCATAAGAAAAGATATAAACTGGTTCGATTTAAGAGGTTTTGTAACTATTTCGGAAAAACCGGAATCCAATAATTTTTCCTTATCAATAGAATATGTATAAGCTGTAATACCAATAATTGGGATATTTTTATTTATTTTTTTGATTTCTTTAGCTGATTCAATACCATCCATTACCGGCATTCTTAAATCCATTAAAATAATATCTATATTTTTTTTATCTTTTACCAATTGAAGAGCTTCTTCTCCGTTCTTCGCCAATAAAATATTTGCATTTGTTTTATTCAGAATATTTTGTAGCAAAATAAAATTTTCTTGTTCATCTTCAGCAACTAAAATAGTCTTTTTGCTCCAATCGACTGAAAATATTTCTTTAGTCTCTTTTTTAGGAATATATGGCAAAGAAAAGTAAAATACCGATCCTACATTTTGTTCGGTTTCAACCCATAAATCTCCTCCTAATAAGTTTGATAATTTCTTTGAGAGAGTTAAGCCAATGCCGGTACCCCTAAATTGCCGGCTTGTATCTTCGTCGAATTTTGTGAAACGATCAAAAATAAGAGTTTTTTTATCTTCAGGTATTCCAATACCTGTGTCTTTTACAAAAAATATTAATTTATTATCATCTTGTTTGACTCCAAATTCAATGTAGCCCTCATCGGTATATTTAAAAGCATTATTCAATAAGTGGGAAAAAATTTGCCTCAAGCGGTATGCATCTGTATAAGGCTTTATATTTTCGTTTTTTAAAGGATTATTTAATCTTAAATCAATATGATTTTTGCCTATTTCGGTTTTATAATTGATATATGTTGAAAATAGATCAACCAATATTACATTTAAAGAACATTCGTTTTTAGAAATTTCAATCGTTTTGGAATCTATTTTCGAAACATCAATTATATCATCTATCATGTGTAATAATGACAAACTGTTGTGGGTAATGTGGTTTATAAATTCAATTCTTTGCTCTTCAGTAATTTCCGGATCAGATAATAAGCCCGAAAAACCTATAATGGCATTCATTGGAGTTCTTACTTCATGCGATAAATTAGTTAAAAAGGCAGTTTTTAATTTATCCGATTCTTCTGCTTTATTTTTTGCTTCTTCCAGATCTTTTGTCCTTTCCTGAACAAGCTTTTCCAATTCCTCATGTTGTTCCTGAAGAAGTATGTTTTGTTTTTCAATTTTTTCCTTTTGTACAATTAATGCTTGTTTTTGAAGTTCTATTTCATCTTTTTGCGCTTCAATCTCGCTTTTTTGATTTTCAATTTCAGCTGTTCGCAATTTTACTTTTTTTTCTAAAGTTTTAGTTATATTTTCTAATCGATTAACTCTATATCTTACAAATAGATATATCGTGGAAATAAAAAGCATGATTAGTATTAAATAGAAATAAATGGTTTTAATAAATGGAGGAATGACAATAAATTTTAAATTAGTGCCTGTTTCGTTCCATATTCCATCACTATTTGCAGCTTTTACTTTAAAAATGTATTCGCCTCCTGGCAAGTTTGTATAAGTTACAAAACGCTGAGAGGCATCTGTATATATCCATCCCAATTCATCGGGATCATAACCGTCCATCCTATATGCATATTTTATTTCACTAGGATTCAGATAATCGAATGCTGTAAATTCGATAATAAATGTATTTTGTTTTGGTTTGATTTTTATTTCTTTTTTATTGGCAATGTTTTGTTTTATTGAGGAATTGGCATAGTTCCTTTTGCCGGTCTGGTTAAATATGGTAATTCCATTAATAATTACTTCCGGTCCGTTTACTTTATTTATCATATTTTTGGGATCAAAGGAAATTAATCCATTATTCCCTCCAAAAAATATTTTACCGTTCTTTGTTGTTAAAGCAGAATTATAATAAAATTCATTATTTAAAATACCCTCACCATAAGTATAATTTATAAATTTATGATTACCATAATCGAATTTTGAAATTCCTTTTATTGTACTTATCCATAAAAATCCTTGCTTATCAATAGCTAAACCCCTGATATTGTTATCAGGTAAGCCATTTTTAACCGTAAAATGAGCAAATTCTTCTGTTTCTCTGTTAAATAAATTTAAACCATCCCATCTGCTTCCAATCCATAAATTTCCATTAATATCTTCAATTATTGAATTTATGTCATTTGAACTAATACTTTTTGAATTTTTTTCATCATGTATAAATAGTTTAAAAGAATCTGTATTTAGATTTAATACATCTAAGCCTTTGCCTTCTTCGGAACAAATCCATATATTGTTTTTTGAATCTTCATAAATATTTATCACAGACCTATTGGATAAACTATTCGGATTATCAGGATCGGGACAATAGTGTTTAAATGTGTTTGTTTCCTGATCATAAATATCAATACCGGCGCCCAATATAGCGATTATAATTTTTCCGCTTTTGGTTTCAATAATATCCCAGATATCATTACCGCTTATGGAATTTTTATCTTTTTGATTATGCTTAAAATGTGTAAATTGATTGGTTTTCCTGTTATAAAAATTAAGGCCTTGTTTGAATGTGCCAATCCACATATTTTTGTTTCTATCTTCAAGTATTGCAGTAATTGCATCTCCTGAAACCGAATTTATTTCATCCTTATTTTTAAGATATTTGAAAGTATTTGATTTTGGATCAAAAATATTAATTCCCCCTCCGTCAGTTCCTATCCAGATATTTCCATATGAATCCTCACATAATGAAAGAACAGATTTATGACTTAAGCCATGTTTGTCATTCTTTTCACTATAGTAATTAAATTGATTTATAATCGGATTATAAATGTTAACACCTTCTGTATAGGTTCCTATCCATAAATTATTTTCATTATCTTTATACATATCGAGTATAGCATGGCTACTTAAACCGTTTGCTTGTTTGAAATCATAATTGCAATAAGAAAATAATTTAGTTTCTTTATTAAATAAATTAATGCCGCCTCCATCTGTCGATATCCATATATAATCATCATCTTCATAAAAATCCGAAATCACATCATTATTTATTGATTTATTTCCCTGCTTGCTTTGAAAATGAGTAAATTCATTTTTAATCCTGTTCCAAAAGTACAAACCGTTGCCTTCTGTACCTATCCAGAAATTTCCTTCACGGTCTTCATATATTTGCTTTCCTAAAAACAAATTTGTATAATTTTTAATTTCATTTTTTATCGGATAAAAAATAAATCGATCATTTTTCTCATCATATAAATTAATTCCAAGCCCATCAGTAGCAATCCATATATCTTTATACCGGTCTTCGATAATTGAATAAATTGAGTCATTATTTATACTATATGGATCATTAGTATTGTGTTTATAATGAATAAATTCATCATTTACTTTATCATATTTATTTAATCCGCCACCTATTGTGCCAATCCAGATATTTCCTTTACTATCTTCGAATATTTCCATAATGAAATTGCTGCTAATACTTTCTGGATTGTTTTTATCATGATAATAGCGGATGAAATTATCATTTTCGTAATTAAAAATATTTAGTCCTTCATGAGCAGTTCCAATCCA
>JAFGQQ010000222.1 GCA_016935595.1 Bacteroidales bacterium | reverse complement strand
TTTCGATTATTTCACTACTGAACATGCACAAGATGCATATAACGACGAGCAAGAAATAGTTAGGACAGGAATACCTTTAATAAATAAGGAAGAATATTTAATATTAAAAGACAGATCACCTAAATGGGTATCAACCACCAAGGTTGGAGTTAGAAATGCAAAAGGAGAAGTTGATCAATTAATAGGTATTACAAGAGATATAACTTCGGTAAAATATGCTGAACAACAATTGAAAGATGCACTTGAGAAAGCCAAAGAGGCCGACAGGTTAAAGTCTGTATTTTTAGCTAACATGTCGCATGAAATAAGAACCCCGCTAAACGGTATTCTCGGATTTGCTGAATTGTTAAAGGAAAATGATATCTCGGATGATAAAAGAAAAAAATACATCGACATCATTTTAAATAGCGGTAAAGTACTTTTAAATCTTATAAATGATATTATTGATTTAGCAAAAATAGAAGCAGGACAATTAAACATTACAGAAAAACCTTTCAATCTTAACAGTTTTTTAAAAGAAATATATACCTTATTCAATGAACAAAAAAACTATCTCGAGAAAACTGAGATTGAACTGAAATTAAAAATACCGGAACAAAATAATGATCTTTTAATAGTTTCTGATGATTCACGGTTGAGACAAGTATTTACCAATTTAATTAGTAATACTTTTAAATTCACAAAAGAAGGATATATTGAGTTTGGATACTCTATTGAAAAAGAATATGATATAATTAAATTTTATGTTAAAGATACCGGAATAGGTATTCCAAAAGATAAATTAAACTTAATATTTAAAAGGTTCGGTCAAATTAGAAGCAAAAGAACTGATGATGAAAAAGGAACCGGACTTGGATTAGCCATTTCGAAAGGAATTATTAATTTATTAGGTGGTGATATTTGGGTGGAAACCAAATATAATGTAGGATCGACTTTTTACTTTACAATACCAGCAAAATATCATTTAGATAATACTATAAATGATATTAATAAAACAATAAATATTAACGATATAAATTGGAAAAATAAAAAAGCTTTAATAGTAGAAGATGACCCATATAGCATGGAATTACTTAAAGAATCATTAAAAATCACTAAAATAGAGATTGATGCTGTTAAAAATGGAGAAAAAGCAATTCAACTAATTCAGGAAGGAAAATGGTATGATGTGATATTAATGGACTTGAAATTAAAGGGAATTGATGGGTATGAGGCAACTAAGGCAATAAAAGATATTAATAAAAAAATTCCGATAATCGCTCAAACAGCTTATGCAATGGATGGAGAAGAAAAAAAAACATTAAAATCAGGATTTGACGGGTATTTGTCAAAACCCATTCAAATAAATGAAATGATAAATGTGTTGAATTCTGTTTTTATTAAAAATAATTAATACATTTATGCACAAAATATATTGTTTTATCAATAATAAATTAAATTTTATGGAAGGTTTTGGCAAGTTAATCAAAATTAATATATTAGCATAATAATTGTTGAAAACAAAAATATTAGTTAATTAATAACTTAAACGGTAAATTTTTAGTGATTTAATAAATATGGATACTTTAATATACGAAAAAACTTCATTAACACCTGATGTGAATTATGACCCAAAAACCGGGAAATTTATAATTTCAGGATATTCAAGACCGGAGGATGTCAGGGAATTTTATACTCCAATAATAAAATATATTGAAAAATATCAAAACAAAATTACAAATAGAAATATAGATGAAACATGTAAAACAAATGATTTATTATTTGTTTTTAAGTTTACGTATTTCAACTCTGCATCTACAAAATTTATTAGCGAACTATTATTTCAAATAGTCAAGTTTAAAAAAATCGGTATTAATATTGAAATTGATTGGTATTACGAAGAATATGATGAAGATATGCGTGAAGTTGGAGAAGATTTATCAGATATGATTAGCCATCCATTTAATTTTTATTCTTTTAAAAACGAAGAATAAATTCATTCGATCTAGAAAGATAATCCTACCACAAAATGAACCTGTTCTGTATCCGGATTTAAAATTATTGATCCAGTAACCGGTAAGGCAAATTTATCAGTTAAAGGAATTTCTTTTGATGTTGAAAATCCAACGTTACATATTCCAAAATCTCCATTTGATGTATATGATTCATTTCCTGCACCTAAAAAGATATCAATACCAGCTATTGAGTAACCTAGCTCAAAATATATGTTGTCACTTGTCATATAATTTGCCGAAATACTGAAGTCTTTAATTTCATAGCCAAGATTAACTTCGAAAGTATGTGCATCGGCATAATCGAAATATGATCCACTTCTTGAAGGGGTGATAATTCCAAGCGAATCAACTGTCAGTGCTTCTCCAGGAAAATAATAGTCCGTAAGACCAAGACTTAATCCAAAATTAAAAGAATATCCAGCATATAAATCAGCTTCTAATCCTCCGGTATTTGAACTTAAGCTATGACTAGCCCAGGCGCCTATGGCAAAATTTCCTTTATCAAATTCAATAGTTGGCTGAATAGCTGGTGCATTACCAAAGTCAGTACCTCTCCAAACATACCTGCTAACAAAATCTGCTCCAACACTAAATGGAGATTCTTTTTTTTCTTCCTGAGCATTAATTCCTACTGAGGAAATTAAAATAATTAATAAAACAAAAAATGTTCGTAAAATTCTTTTCATAGCTAAATGATTTTAGTTAATGTATATTTTGTCATAAAAATATATAAAATATATTATGCCCCCAAAATTTTTAATATATTATTTTAAAAATATATATATTTTTAAAATACGCCCTATTTAAATTTAATATATATTAAAAAATATATTAATATTTTAATCGCCCCCCTGAATCTTTAAAATATTTATCATTACGGAAACATAAAATTTAATTTATAACTAATTATTAGATTTATATCATGAAATATTTATAAATAAAAAAAGACCTCTTAAGAAGTTAAGAGGTCAATTGTAAGAAATTATGTCGCACTTTAACTATTCTAGTATAATTTCCGCACTAAGTTTAATTTCATTTAAGGAAGAGCCAATGAGAATATTAAACACTCCCCTTTCTGCAAACCAGTTTTTCATATCGGGATTCCAATATGAAAAGTCATTTTTATCTAAATAAAGAATAACTTTTTTAGCTTCACCGGGTAATAGATCAACTTTAATAAATTCTTTCAACTCTTTAACTGGCCGGGGATGTGTGCTTTCTGGATCATTAATATACAATTGTGCTATTTCCTTGCCTTTAACTTTTCCGGCATTTTTAATAATAAATGACACTTGAATAGTGTCTTTAATAAAAAACTTTTTATGCGATACCTTTAAATTGCTATATTTAAATGTAGTATACGATAAACCATATCCAAAAGGAAATAAAGGCTCAATATTCTTCTCCTCATACCAGCGGTAACCAATAAAAATACCTTCTTTATATTCCAAATCCCAAATAGGATGTTCTTTTTCATTTTTTGCCCAATCTTTATACAACTTCTCACCTTCTGGCAAATATCCATATCCAGGTGAATCTTCAAATCTTTTTTCAATTGTAATTGGTAATTTTCCTGAAGGATTTGTTTTTCCGCTCAATATTTCAACTAATGCAACATTTCCTGCCTGCCCGCCATACCAGGCATATAAAATTGCAGCAGCTTTATCTTTCCAGTTTGTCATCTGAATTCCGCTTCCTGAAATAACAATAACAATTGTATTTTCATTATTATCTAAAACTTCAATAATTTTATTTTCTTCTTCCTCAGGCAAGGCAAATGGTCTGTCCCATCCTTCACTATCATAAGTGCCAATTGTCAATAAAACTATATCAGCTTCTTTTATTTGATCAATATCAGGATTTTCCAAATATGTAATATTTCCCCCAAATTCTTTGGTTAAAGCATCACTTAATATAATTGTATCATACCCTTCAACTTTTGCCGCACCTCCTCCTCTTGCTATATTGTTTATGTACTTTCCTGTTAATAAAATATTTCCAGATTTATTTTTATCAACTGGAAGAATCCCGTTGTTTTTAAGAAGCACAATTCCTTCCCTTGCTGACTGAAGAGCTACATTAACATGTTCCGGATATTTATCGAGAAATTCAGGTTGTTTGATGGATTTATCATAAAAATTCATGGCAATACATGTTCTTAAAACACTTTTTGCCATACGATCAATTTCATCTTCAGTAACTTTTTTATTTTTCAAAAGAGTTTTTACGTCTTCCAAAGCAACAGCACGGGGCATTTCCAAATCCTGACCCGATTTAACAACCTTTTCGCCATCGTATACTGACCACCAATCGGTCATAACCAGCCATTTAAATCTTAATTTATCTCTTAATAAATCATTGATTATATTATTACTTTCTCCACACCATTCATCATTAACAAGATTATAAGAAGTCATCACAGCCATTGCCCC
>JAFGQQ010000024.1 GCA_016935595.1 Bacteroidales bacterium | reverse complement strand
AGGCAGGGAAGGACAAACATATTCACAAGCGCCGCAACCTATACAAATGTCCTCTGTAACTTCGGGTATCACCAAACCATTTTTATATGGAACCATATGAACTGCTTTTGTAGGACAATGTTCCGAACATGCCCCGCAATCTTTTTCTTCATAATATACAATGCAATTACTAAGTATAAATTTAGCCACGCCCAATTGAGCGGTTTGTTTTTCCTGGATTGTTAAAGGTAAAATGGCGCCGGTCGGGCAAACCTGCGTACATTTAATACAGTCGTAATTACACATTCCTGCACTATAATCCATAAACGGCTGCATTATTCCTAATATGCCATATTCTAAAAGTGAAGGCTGAAGTACTTTTGTAGGACAGGCACTCACACATAACGAACATGCAGTACAAAGAGACTTAAATTTCTCAATACTTCCTGAACCTGGCGGACTAACGGGATTTTCTTTTTCTATCTCGATTGGCTCATCTTTTTCCTGTGCCTTTAATTTATGAATGCCTAAACCTATAAATCCCAGTGCATAAATCAAACTTCCCGTAATTATTTTTCTCCTGTTATTATCAATAGTTATTTTTTCTTTATCAGGTTTCAATTTTAATGTTTTCAACAAAGAGAAATTATAATTCATAGCGTCAGGTTTGCAAACTTTAAAGCAATTAAAACAACTGATACATCTCGATTCATCAACAAAATGATCTTTGTATTTTATACATTCTGTTTTGCAAACTCTTTCGCAAAGTCCGCAATTGATACATTTTTCGGAGTTAATTTTTATTTTAAATAAAGATATTTTTGAAGTAATTCCTAATAATGCTCCTACTGGGCAGATAGTATTGCAAAATAATCTCCCTTTTTTAATGGCAAAAACCAGTAAAATGCCGAAAATGATTAAAGGAATAACATATACCTCAAATTTTATGGGTATCTGGTCAACATGGTATAAAAAATATATGTTTTGACTTTCAAGAATTTTGCTGACAAGATTGTTTACCCATATCAGTATGGGTTTAAAAAAGAAAGTTGATATGCGTCCAAAGTTGCTGTATGGGTCGAGCCAGTTGACTAAAGCAATACTACCGGAAATAAAAGTTATTATAACAATGATTAATATTCCATATCTTAAAAAGTTATATGGCTTATGGAATTTATAATAACGCTTTTTTTTCTTTTTAAATTTAATAGAGATTCGTGAAATAATGTCCTGTAAAATCCCGAGCGGACAAAGAGTTGAGCAGTAAACCCGCCCGAATAATATGGTTAATATTAATACAAGAATAAAACCAATTGCAGAGATTGAAAGAATACTGATAAATTTTAACAAGGAAGGTGTAAATTGAAGAAAAGTGACAATGGAGAAGTAAGTATCCGCGATTATTTTTCTGAAATCTAAAAATATGAACAGGAAAGCCAGCAAAAATAATACTGATATTATTACTCTGGCTGGCTTTAAGTAAGAAATTCTCAGCTTCACAGTGAAATTCGTTTAATATTTAAGTTTTCGAGGTCTTTTCTTCCTATTTTTAAATCATGGGCAATTTTAATGTATCTCACTTCATCAGGTTCAAGTCCGAATATTTTGGCGCTTGCAGCATCTGCAGCAACAATATCTGTCGAAATTACCTGGTATTTCATTGTTGTAACATCGGCAGTTGAAACTCCTCTCGGGCCGTTTCTTTTCAGCACATAATAAGCATCAACAATATTTAAGTCGGGTTTCCTGAACGCCGGAAATTCTGCAACACAATGGTGAAGGTCATTCCTGTGCCAAAATCCCCTGTCCCAGACAATGCCCATTAAATTTTTCATGCTTATTGATAATTTGGTGGCATCATGATCTTTAAGAATTGGAACATTTATAAAAACATCGGTATCCAACACTAATTCATGAACTTTTACTTGTTTTAAAATAGTTCCTGATTTGAATTCCATACTTTGGTAATTTGCTTCAGAATTGCCGGGTACTATTTTGCCTCCGGCATCTTTAACAGCTTTTTCAATAGCGCTGTTTTTATAGCATAAATTCCATTCATTACATGTATGGTCAAATACGTAAACGTCTTTTGCACCAGCATTTAAACAATGTTTAATTATTTCAGCAACAAGTTTGGGATTAGTATTTGCAGCTCTTTCAGGGGCAGCATCCCAGCCAATGTTTGGTTTTACTAAAACTTTCTGGCCTTTTTTAATAAATTTGCTTATTCCGCCAAGCTCCTGAATTGCTTTTCTAAACATTACTTCAGGCTCACCGCCTTTAATTGCAACCAAATCATAATTTTCGGTTGCAGGATTAGCATGTCCAAAAGCTTTATTAATCTTTCCGAATGACGTAGCCAGAGTTGTTGCAGCCACACCGGCAGTAATCGATTTGAATATAAATTCCCTTCTTTTCATAGTCCTGCGAATTTTATAAACCAATATGCAAGTTAATTAAAATTATTCAAAATATTTTTTACATATATACAACTGTTTAAATATATAAATGTTTATTACTTTGATTAAATTTTTAATTTATGATTAAATATCAATAATTTTAGCGTTTCACCATATTCGAATTTTTATGCCAGCATTAGTATTAACAACAGCATATTTACCCCCAATTCAATATTTTTCAAAAATTATAAACACTGATTTGATATTAATTGAACAATTTGAAAGCTATTCAAAACAAAGCTACAGGAACAGGTGTGAAATTTACGGGGCAAATGGTAAGATTTCTTTGTCAATACCAATTGTAAAAAACCATAAAAGAAAAACACTAATTAAAGATATTAAAATTGACTATGATACAAACTGGCAAAAAAATCATTGGAAATCAATTGAATCGGCCTATAATTCTTCACCGTATTTTGAGCATTTTTTAGATTATTTTTTGCCCTTTTTCCAGAATAAATTTGTTTTTCTTTTTGATTATAATCTTGATATAATTAGTGCTATTTTTTCAATATTGGAGATAAAAGCGCCGATTGAAAGGACAAGGTTATTCAAAAAAAAATACGATGATTGTATAGACTACCGATATGCTCTCCATCCAAAACCGCAATTTACCAATAATGAGTTTATTCCGGTTTTTTATAACCAGGTTTTTATAGAGAAACATGGCTTTATCTCAAATTTAAGTATAATCGATTTGATTTTTAATGAAGGGCCGAATAGTATTGAAATATTGAAAAAATCGAAAAAGAAAAGGGAATAAAAAATATTCCCTCTTCTTAACCATTAAAAACCTAACCAAAATTTAAAACATAACTATAAACCTAAAACCTAATTAAACCTAAAACCTATGGTACCTATGAATTGTGTATTTAAAGTATTTATTATTGGATATTCATAATCATCACCGTAATAATAATCGTACATTAAATAAGTTTCTTTGTGTATCTGCCTGTACATACCTAAATCAACAAAGAAGTTTTGGTATTTATAGCCTAATCCTCCAGATACTGCCATATAATTCGCATTTTTATTTATTTCATCCGATTCAAATGGACTTTGGTAATAGTTAAAACCACCCCTGAAAGATAATGGTCCAACTCTGACTTCAGCACCAGCTCTTAAGTTTGTTGTGGCACGATAAATATCTGTTATAATTTTATTATCTTCATAATAATCGTAACCATCACCACCTTCCTTAAAACGCATATTATCATAATTCACCCGTTCAACGTCAACACTTATTAATCCTATTTTCTGGATTTGGTAACCCAAACTAACAACATATTTGGATGGTGTGGTTAATTTGTATTCGTAAGTATTTTTACCTAAAGGAGTTCCATAAATTGGGTCCTCTTTATAATCTGTTGGGTCCTTTTTATAATATTTACCATATATATAAGATTCCATTGAAGCATCATACACATCAGTAAGTGAATAATATGTAGGTAAATGAATAGCTAAACCTAGTCTTAATGATTCAACAGGTTTAATTATTGTACCGAATTTGAATGATATACCTCTACCCTTTGTTTGGTTCTCGAAATAATATTTAAAATAATCGAAATAATCGCTTAAGTTTCCTAAATCATTTTCAGTATGAGAATTTGAATATTCATAAACAAGTGAACTAATTGTTAATGCCCCTCCAATATAAACTTTATTGCTGTAATTTGCCCCGAAATTAATAAGGAATTCACCAGTCCTGCCTTT
>JAFGQQ010000221.1 GCA_016935595.1 Bacteroidales bacterium | reverse complement strand
TTCTGCTTGCAGCTTCGGTATTTCATTTTGGCACCATAAAAATTCCTGATTTAAAAAAGTTTTTGAAATCCAGAGGTTTAAATGTAAGGGGTTAGATTTTTAAAGTATAAGAGAACTTTTTGCCGGTATGGTTTAGCAGGCATTGTATCGCACTTTTTTTGACATATAAGATAACAAATCGCGGCTAATGTTCCTGTCTCCCGAGGCATAACATAGCCTATGCACTATATCGGCTGTTGGGTGTTGTGTTTTATTTCTCCTTTATTTCTTTACGATATATAATTTTTTTGTTTGGGATATCATAGATTTCAATCACAGCACCTTGGTCACTAAATCCATTTTTTTCGGCAAATTTGTTTATTGCTGAATAAACTTTCATAATGCCAAAAATTACGGATATTTTTCCTTTATATGGAAATTCAGTTGTAATGAATTTTTCTTCTGCCATTTTTTTTAGAAGATAATCCTGGGGCAATTCATTCAGTTTATCCAAATCTTTTTCTTCAATAATATTTCCTGCCTCCGAACGCAGCTTATTCTTCTCAACCTTCGTTGGATTGTCAAAGTATTTACCATATCCTTTATAAGTTTCTATCTGGAAATCGTTTAACAGCTTGTAATAAATTTCGTCCATTACTACTCCTGTTTGCCTGTAATCTCCAATTACATTTTTATAAACTACAGTTTCGCCTCCTTTTTTCTCAATTTTGCACTTTAGATTGGTAAAACCACCATAAAAAGCGCACACAGCAACAAATAATACTATAATAACGATAATAACAATGATAAAGATTTTCATATTTTTTAATTTAATTGTTTAATTGGAAGACATAGGTTTACATTAAAATAACCTTGCACGTATTTTTCAGAATGAAGGTACATCTCAATATGTGGTCGGTCATCTGGCAGATACTTCGAGTTTAGCAACCACTCCTTGAACAAATAATCCCAAGCCTTTGTAATATCATTTTTATGTCCCTGATAATTGAAAACTGCAAACTTTCCACCTTTTATGATTTTTGAATTACAAGGAATACCTTTAGGTAACTCATCTGGGTTTACAGCAATGCAAATATCATATTTACATTTGTTAGCAGGGGTATAATCAGGGTCATCATATCCAATACCAATAAATTGTTCTATTTTGAATTTATAATCTACTGCAAGTTTGTAAAGTTCGTTTGATGTTTTAGGGATTAACTCGTTATCATATCCTGAAGTTATTTTTTTATATAAAACATATCTATCAGGCAAATAATCAATTCCTTTGTAAGCAATATTAAGTTTGATATTTTTGCTATTTATTACTCTTTCTTCTAAAACTTCACCAGATTGTCGTGTCTGTGTTGATGAAATGCCATGAAATTCTTTAAAGTCTCTGGAGAAATTTGCAGTTGAATTATATCCAATTTTTATCGCAAGGTCTTTAATACTAATAGTTTTGTCAACTTGTAAGAAGCGATAAGCTTTTATCATCCTTACTCTTTTGATGAATTCATTAAGGTTTTCTCCCGTAACACTTTTAAATATCCTGTGAAAATGAAATTTTGAAAACAACGCAATTTCAGCGAGATCGTTTAACAGAAGTTTTGAATCCATGTTAACTTCGATGTAGTCAATGACTTTATTGATTCGTTCTATGTAATATTTATTTGCCATTCATTTTTTCTACAAATAAAAGCGTATCATTCATTATTTCGTTTCCAAATATTGCTTTTTTGCAGGAAGTTTTTTCGTGACACCCAACTTATAAATACCGGGATATTTATCGTGACCTTATTTCCCTGCGCATAAATGAATAATATGACAGTGCAAAACATAATACGGTTACCGCAATAAGTCCCGTCACTTGTGGCCAGACTAATAATAAGCTTTGTCCAATAGGCAAAGGCCCGGGAATAGCCCCCTGAATTTGCTGCATTGTTAAAGGCCCCAGGCTTCTAACAGAAGGAATCAAAAGTGTGGTTGTAGCTTCGCTATAAATTTCATTTGGAATGAATTGTACCAATCCGAATTTTAATTTCTCAAACATATATATAGCGCGTGGAGGGGCATATTTAGAAGGTTCAAAAGCTTTTAATATAAGATTGACAATAAGTGGATAGAAAACTGTAAAAAACAACCAAACAGCAATTCCAGATAAGGCTGAAGTGGCAGGTTGTTTAAACTTTACAGAAAACATTATTGATAAATTAAGCCAAAACGCCACATATATAATACTTAACAAAAGAAAAAAGTTAATACGTAAAAATTCCTGCACAGTGGGAGGTATGCCAACAGCTATAAGGCCTATACCTATAGCAAGGTAACCCAGTGCAAAAAACATAACACTTATTATAATTAATGAACCTGTAAACTTAGCATTAAGTATATAATCGCGGTGAATTGGTTGCGAAAGTACCCTGCTTAATGTTCCCTTGTTATGTTCCGAATTAATGGAATCAAACCCAAGTCCGATACCAAGTAAGGGGCCTAGAAAACCAATAAAAATAAAAAACGAAGGCATTGTCCCATCCGAAATGGTAAATAATTTAAGAAAAAAGAATATATCTTCTGATTTCTCAGCAGCCACAGCTTTATCAATATTTATCAATGCGGTATACATAGAACCCAGGCATGTCAAAATTATTATCCCTATTAAAATAATAAAACGCCAACTTCTTACGTGGTCAGTAATTTCTTTTTGGACTATTACCCAAAAAGGATGGGTAATAACTGAATTCATTTTATTTCTTTTTTTCCCTTTTAGTCGGGAAAAAAGATGAATTGCATTTATCAAACTGAAAAAAAAGCTTTTTTGTTTTTGAATATTATTCATGATTCAAACCTCCCTCAAAATAGCGGTAATAAATATCATCTAAACCGTATTCCTTTTTATTCAGGAAAATTAATTCAAATCCCGAGCTTATAATTGTATTTATAATTTCAGGAGTTAAATCACGGTTACATTCAATCAGAAATTTATTATTTTGAATGGATACAGAATTAACTCCCTTAATATTTTGCAGTTTATCTGTGATAACCGAACGGTCGGAAACGGAAGCGGCAACTTCAGTTTCAACCAGATAAGGGCTGCCGGCAAACAATTTCTTTGATAATTCATTAATATTGCCTTCAGCAATAAGTTTGCCACTGACAAATAACCCTACGCGGTCGCATACCTGTTGCACCTGGTGAAGGTGATGAGAAGAAAAAAGAACTGTTATTCCTTCTTCTTTACTTAATTTAATAATAAGTTCAAGAAATTCTCGGACACCTGCCGGATCAATACCTAATGTAGGTTCATCGAGAATTATTACTTCGGGGTTTTTAATTAAAACATCGGCAAGGCCCAGCCTTTGCCGCATACCCCTTGAGTATTTTCCGGTTTTCTTTTTGCCATTGTCTCCTAAACCGACCCTGTTTAATAATTCTTTGGCTTTTTCATCAGCATTATTCAACGAAAAGCCATTAAGCCTTGCTGTGTATATCAGGTTTTCTATGCCTGTATAGTCATCATAAAATCCAACATCTTCAGGTAAATATCCAACTTTCTTTTTTACTTCAACCGGATTTCTTGTTGAGTTTATTCCGCAAACAATAGCAGACCCTGAATCCGGTTCTGTTAATCCCATAAGCATTAAAATTGTAGTAGATTTACCGGCTCCATTAGGGCCGAGAAGCCCAAATACTTCCCCTTTTTTTATTGTTAGGTTAAGCTTGTCAACAGCAGTAAACGACCCGTATCTTTTTGTAAGGTCAACCAGTTCAATAATACTATTATCCACAGCTTACCTCCTTCCATATTTCCGGAACAGATAGTAAACACTTCCCAGTGCCCCAATAATTATTAATACGCCAAGCCATGCCCAAAGCATTGGTGTTTTTAACGAAATCCGAAACGATGCGGTTGAATTTGTTTCATCAGTGCTTGCGAGAAAATTTATTACATAATCTCCTGGTATTGCTTTATCATAGGATTTAACTGTTGCCATCACACGGGCACTTTCCCCGGCTTTAAGATGTGGCACGGTGTCAGGCTCAAAGCTGACTTCCCATCTGGCTGGTTTGGAAGCGCTGAACCTTGAGTTTTTCAATGTCTCTGATCCTTTATTTTTTAAAAGAAGTTCAATTTGTTTTTCTCTCCCGGCAGTTGAACTGGCACTTAACAAACCTTCAGGGGTAGTGAGTTCCATTTCAAAAGAGCCGGTAATTACTACTTCGAGTTCCAGATCGGCTAAGGTTTTATTATTAGTGGCCTGTACAGGAATTTTATAGCTTCCGGCAACAATATTATAAGGGGGCTTTATTTCAATAGAAATATTCGATGTGCTGTTTGGTTCTATCTCAACAGCAGTAGCTTGTTTGTAATTTGGTTTGAAAACAACTTCCCATCCTCGGGGAGCATTTGAGCGAAGTGAATACAATTGTTTTTCACCGGTTTGGTTTTTTAATTTGGTTGTAAATGTAAAATTTGCTTTAGCATGGCCTTCCATATTTACCTGATCAGAAGTAAATTCAGTTTTATATGTACCCTGCTCTGAGATATTAATCTCTAATGGAAGGGCATCAAACCCGGCGGCAATAACTTTAAAACGATAGTCGCCTTTATTAATCCTTCGGGGTATGTCCACTTTAAGATCAAGTGTTTTTTTCTCACCGGGAAGCACAGAGATTTGTTTAATGTTCCATCCCCCCGATTTTAATGAATAATCCCAACTTTTTGGTATTTCGGACACAGAAAGGGTAACATTTTTTATATCGCTTCCCTTATTAATAACATCTATGGAATAATTAATTGATTCGCCTGGCGGTACGGATATTTTTTTAAAAGGCGTATATAAACTTATTCCATCGGCTGCTAAAACATTGCTGTTTGAGTAAGAAAAACAAAGGGATATTGAAATCAGATTGATTATTAATATGCGAGCTAACATAGATAATCCTCCAAAATTTTTAATGGTTATTTGAAATACGAAATGCAAATTTAATATTTGAAAAAAAAAATAAAATAGCTACTTGTTATACAGGCAACTTTTAAATTTCCTTATTAATTAAAAGTTGTTAATTATTAACGAGTTAGTGAAATTGTTAAAT
>JAFGQQ010000220.1 GCA_016935595.1 Bacteroidales bacterium | reverse complement strand
TTTATCTGATTCATTAACTGCTTGTGAACAATACATATATGAGATCATACTTATAAACTGAATTATTCTTTTATTCATCTGATGAAATTCTTTCATTTCATTATCCTCTATTTCATTATTAATCCTGTAAATTTCATTTTTCCACCAAAGTGTATCTTTAGATGTAAAAGCGGAATAATAAAATGCCTGTGCCTGTTTTTCTTTTAAAAGAACATTTTGTTCATGGGCCATATGTTTTTTATACTCTTTTGAATTTTGTATATCAAGTTTCATTTTTTTTAACTTCGTAGTATTAGTTAATCCATTCAAGGAAATAATACCATTCCTTATCGTTTCATATGCAGTGTTTATATTTTCTTTCTTCCGGTTTTTAATATCTGCCAATAATAATTGATAATAATTATCAATGAATGATTTTTGCCTGGTTTTTTGAAGATACCAGATAAATACAACCTGGTGGAGTATTTCTTTCCGGGGCCATTGATGCCCTCCGTTAAATGTTATTAATCCAATATTTGGATTTGCCTCTATTGAACTGTTTACTTCAAGGTAATTAAAATCTTCATTTCCAACAATACAATATACGATTTGATGAGAGCCAACCTGGAGATTTTGGCCAACGCCGGCAGCACAACAAATTATTCCTTTAAATGCCTTGTTATTTAAAGCTATTGAAGCAGCAATCCTTGCCCCGCCTGAAAAACCACAGGAATATAAACTGTTTTGGTCAACTGAATATTTTGATAATACATCAGAAATAAATACATTGAGAGAGTAGTTAAGAGTTTCTAATCCGTTCTGAATATTATTTGACCCGGCAACAATAAAACCATATTTTTCAGCTGCGTATTTTAATGAGTCGACAGGTTTTATACCATTTGCATGTGGATCGAAACAAATAATTAATGGCCATTTCTCAGCATTTGAATAACTTAAGGGTAAATACAATTCATAAGTCTGCGTTGTATCGGAATTGCAGACAATTTTTGTTGTGTTGTTCAATGCTATATTTTCATTTTCAAAAATGTTTTTTGATTTACAGCTTACTATTATTAAAAAGGCAAACAAATACAATATTTTTTTCATACAATATTTTTTTATTTTTAATGGTCGTATAGCTTGTCCCGCTTAGGCGGGAGAACATCCATGATAAAAAATATCATCTTTTTTTGTGAAAATAATTATCATGGATGTTTCATGGCTTTAATAATTATTTTTTTAAAGGAAAAAGTTTATTGATAAAATGGTTTAAACCTGCCCTTTTTAATTCATCAATTATTACTTTTCTGTTTTCAGGTAAATACCAAAAAAAGAACTTTTTCTGTTTTACGCGTTCTTCAACTTTCCTCGCTGTTTTAATAGTTTTTCCCGTATATGGATTAATACCTGAATAGTATATTACAGTTGATAAAGTCAAAGGGGTTGGTGTAAACTCCTGCACCTGTTCCGGTTTTACACGAATGTTTTTAATTTTTAAAGACAATTCGGCCATCTCTTGTGTGCCACAACCTGGTAAACCTGAAATAAAATAAGGAATTATCTGCTGTTTTAATTTATACCTGCGGTTTATTTTATTAAATTCATCCTGAAGTTGAACGAACATATCAAAACAAGGTTTTCGTATTAAATCGAGAACAGGATTTTCGGTATGCTCAGGAGCAACTTTTAATCTTCCCGAGACATGGAAACAAATTAATTCATGAATATATTCACTGGCCTGTTTTTTTAATTTATCATCATCCAGGTTATAAATTAAATCATATCTTATCCCGCTTCCGATAGTAATTTTTTTTACATCCTTTATATTTCGGACTTGTTTATACAAACTGGTTAAAGCCTCATGACTTGCATCCAGGTTCTTGCAAATTGAAGGATAAATACATGACGGGCGTGAGCATTTCTTGCAAATTTCAATATCAATGCCGGCCATTTTATACATATTGGCCGATGGGCCTCCCAGGTCGGTAATATGCCCATTAAAGCCAGGAAGGGATTTAATTTTTTGTACTTCCTTAATAATTGAATTCTCCGAACGGCTTGAAATAAATTTTCCCTGATGTGCAGAAATAGTGCAAAATGAACATCCGCCGAAACATCCCCTGTGAATGTTAATTGAATTTTTTATCATTTCATAGGCCGGAATATCGCCTTTTTTGTTATATTTTGGATGCGGTAAATAGGTAAAAGGCAAATCATATATGGCATCAATCTCTATATGAGAAGCAGGAGGATTTTGCGGATTAACAACCAGTAATTTATCCCAAACAGGTTGAATTAATAATTTTCCTTCAATTTTATTCGATTCAGTTTCAATTATTTTGAAATTCGAAGCATATTTTGTTTTATTGTTTAAGCATTCTTCATGTGAATATAAGATAACTGAATTTTGGGGAATATGAGATTTATCAGTCAAATATGCAGTTTGGTTAACACTTTTTATTTGTCCGATTGTTTTACCATCTTTAAATTCCCTGCATATTTGGGAAATTGGCTTTTCGCCCATACCATAAACAAGCAAGTCGGCTTGTGAATCAATTAATATGGAAGGTTTTAACTGATCACACCAATAATCATAATGAGTGAACCTGCGAAGAGATGCTTCTATACCACCAAGAATTACAGGAACATCCGGGAACAGTCCCTTCACTATTTTTGAATACACAATTGTTGCATAGTCGGGCCTGAAACCAGCTTTATTACCGGGAGTATAGGCATCGTCGGAACGAAGGCGCTTATTGGCTGTATAATGGTTTACCATGGAATCCATATTACCGGCAGTAATTCCAAAAAAATACCGCGGTTTACCAAACTTTTTAAAATCGCGCAAATCATCATTCCAGTTAGGCTGAGGGACTATGGCCACTTTTAAGCCA
>JAFGQQ010000219.1 GCA_016935595.1 Bacteroidales bacterium | reverse complement strand
TGTTCAACAGTTTAAATTTATGAATAAAAGAAATTATCCTGTTGTATTTGTTGTTGAAGACGATCCGGCTTTTAATAAACTAATTGTCTCTCATTTAAAAATTAATGGAATCATTGATGTTAAGGGATTTATAACTGGTGAAGAATGCATAGAGAATTTTATTCCCGTTCCTGATATTATTGTTCAGGATTATGATTTACCAGGAATAAATGGGATTAATATGTTAAAACAAATTAAAAACATTAGTAATAATATCGAGTTTATATTTCTTTCTGGGCAGCCGAGCATTGAAATAGCAGTTAATGCAATGAAAAATGGCGCATTTGATTATATTGTTAAAGATACAGTTGCTCACGAAAAGGTACTGTATAAGATTAAAAAGTTAATTGAAATAAATAATCTTCAAAAAGAAACAACTTTTTATAAAAAGAGCATAATTGTTTTTATGATTCTTCTATTATTAACGTGGATAGGTTTTATATTAGTTGAATTTATTAAGCAATAGGTTTAAAATAATAAAATTAAAACTTGAACACAATAACACCTGAACGCATTATTAATTATAATTCAAATTTATAGCTCAATAATTTATAAATTAGCTTAGCAGCCAGGAAATCAGGCGACTTGTTATTTTCATTCGGACATAACTCAACAACATCAAAGCCAATTATGGTTTTTTTCATATAAACCTTTTTAAGCAGTTTTAAAACTAAATACCAGTCTAACCCACCTGGTTCAGGTGTCCCGGTTGAAGGCATAATTGACGGATCGAAAACATCCAGGTCAATTGTAATATAAACCCTGCTGCCTAACTGACTAATTACGTCATTTATCCAGGTTTCATTATTATAAATATCTTCGGCATAAAATATTCTGTTTTCGCTAATAAAGGCTTTTTCCATGCTATCAATACTTCTGATACCAACTTGCACAAAGGGGCAATATTCTCCAACACGAGCCATAACACATGCATGGCTATACTTGCTGCCTAAATATTCCTGTCTTAAATCGGCATGAGCATCTAATTGTAAAACGGTTAAATTTCCATATCTGTCAGAATGAGCTTTAATTGTCCCAATACTAACCGAGTGATCTCCTCCAATTGTTACTATAAATTTGTTTTGATTAAGCCAATAATTAGTTTGTTCATAAACCTTATGAATCATTTTTTCAGGACTGGAATTCTCAGTTATAGGATCACACGTATAAATTCCTTTTTTATAAACTTCACTTTTGGTTTCAATATCATAAAATTCTAAATAATATGATGCTTCCAAAATGGCCAGGGGACCTTGTTTCGATCCTTTTATCCAGGTGCTGGCAGCATCGTAAGGTACAGGCAAAATAACTATCTTTGAATTTAAAGGATCAGTAAATTTCTGATCAAAATCGCCAAAAGTATTTTTATTCATGTATTATTTCTTCATAAAATTTATGTAACTAAAATAGTTAGTTTTAGGCATTTTTATAAACAAAACATAAAGATTATAAAAATAAATTAAAAATATCTTTATTAAAATTTAAATCTTAAAATTACATTTGCGCAAATTAATTGCGATGGATTTATTGTACGAAATTGGACTCCGGTTTTTTTATTTTATGGCGCTAACAGGTTCTTTATTTGATAAAAAAGCCAGATTATGGGTAAAAGGCAGAAAAGGATTATTTAGAAGAATTAGAAATGAGATAGATAATATAAATTCAATTGCATGGTTTCATTGTGCTTCTTTAGGGGAATTTGAGCAAGGAAGGCCAATTATAGAAGAATTCAAGTTAAAATATCCGCATTTTAAATTATTACTTACATTTTTTTCACCGTCAGGTTATGAAATAAGAAAAAATTATGCGGGAGCAGATTATATTTATTATTTGCCGCTCGACACAAAAAGAAATGCCGGGAAATTTGTTAAACTCATAAATCCAAAAGTTGCCTTTTTTATAAAATATGAATTTTGGTATAATTTCATTAACCAGCTTCATAAGAATAAAATCCCTGTTTTTTTAGTTTCCGGAATTTTCAGGAAAAATCAAGTGTTTTTTAAAAGATATGGCGGTTGGTATAGAAAGATTTTAAAAAAATTTAATTTCCTTTTTGTACAAGATATGGATTCGTACAATTTAATAAGGAAAATTGATATTAAAAATGTTACTATTGCAGGTGATACGCGCTTCGATCGTGTTTATTTGCATTCCAAATCGGCTATTGATTATCCCGAAATCGAATTATTCAAGCAAAATAAAATAATTTTAATTGCTGGCAGCACATGGCCAGTTGATGATGAATTATTAATTAAGTTTATTAATGAATCGGAATTTGATATTAAATATATAATTGCACCTCACGTTATTTCAGTTTCACAAATTCAGCATATCAGTGAAAAAATAAAATTCAATACAATAAAATATTCCGAAAGAGGAAATAATGATCTTCGAAATGCAAAGGTTTTAATTATAGATGGAATTGGAATGTTATCTTCTTTGTATAAGTATGGAAACATAGCATATATTGGTGGAGCTTTTGGAAAAGGTTTACACAATATACTTGAAGCAGCAGCTTTTGGATTACCAGTTATTTTTGGCCCTAATTATAATAAATTTCGTGAAGCAATAAGTTTAATTGAGAATGGAGGAGCATTCAGTATTAATGATTATGATGAGTTTTATAACAATCTTAATGGGTTATTAACAAATCAGGAAGAAATTAACAGGATTGGCAGAATATGCAAAAACTACGTTATACGCAACAAAGGAGTCACTAAACGTATCTTGCAAATTGTTAACGATTATTTATCCTGAAACCTCTTGTTTATAAATAATTGATTTCAAATATTTTATTGTGCGAAGAATATTTTTATTTCTTCATGAAATAACTCATAAATTTTTGAATAATATTTTGTAATTTTATATTAATTTTAAGTTATTCAACTACTTATATTTTAATTAAATTAAAATAATTTTTTTAATTAGCTGATAACAAAAGCAATATCATAAGTAATATTTTTAAAATGTACATTAATTTAAATAATATTCTGAATTTCAGTGTTTTATATTTTTTCGTTAATAACTATTTTCAAATGTTAATAAATACAAAGATAATGGTGTTGTGGAAAGGCGATTCAATTTTTAAATTTGATTTCCGTGTCTATAGCTATTTTTAGCGTCACATTTTCCAAGTATTCAACACCTTAAAAGAGAAAATATGGAAGTAAAAGAAGTTGGCTCTGATTTAAAAAAGAATTACATTGAAAATCAAGTAGAAGCGGAAAATAAAGAAATGAAAAGAAAAACATATTCATTTGATGATGCATTTGAGAAATCACTGAAGTATTTCAAAGGTGATGAATTAGCAGCCAGGGTATGGATTAATAAATACGCTTTAAAGGACTCCTATGGCAATATTTATGAATTAACCCCTGACGATATGCACAAAAGGCTGGCCAAAGAAATAGCAAGAATTGAGAAAAAATATACTAATCCTTTAAGTGAAGATAAAATTTACGAACTTTTAAAAGATTTTAAATACATTGTTCCTCAAGGAGGTCCTATGTCTGGTATAGGTAATGATTTTCAGATAGCTTCGCTATCTAATTGTTTTGTCATAGGAAATGAGGGTCCTTCCGATTCATACGGAGGAATCATGAAAATAGACCAGGAACAGGTACAATTAATGAAACGGAGGGGTGGAGTTGGTCACGATTTATCACATATAAGACCAAAAGGTAGTCCAGTGTTAAATAGCGCATTAACATCAACAGGTGTTGTGCCATTTATGGAGAGATATTCTAACTCAACAAGGGAAGTTGCACAAGATGGAAGAAGGGGCGCTTTAATGTTAAGTATCTCAATAAAACATCCTGATGCCGAGTTATTTATTGATGCAAAAATGGAACAGGCAAAGGTAACGGGCGCCAATGTTTCGGTGAAAATAGATAATGAATTTATGAAGGCAGTAATTGATAATAAGCCATATATTCAGCAATATCCGGTTGATTCTGAGAATCCAACATTTATAAAGGAAATTAATGCCCTTGATTTGTGGAGAAAGATTATATATAATGCATGGAAATCGGCTGAACCAGGGATATTGTTCTGGGATACTATAATTAATGAATCAGTAGCAGATTGTTATGCCGACCAGGGATACAGAACGGTTTCGACAAATCCTTGTGGTGAAATACCTTTATGTCCGTATGATAGTTGCCGGTTACTGGCAATTAATTTATTTAGTTTTGTTGATAATCCTTTTACTGAAAATGTAAGCTTCAATTTCGATCTTTTTAAAGAATATGTTGGCTGTGCGCAAAGAATAATGGATGATATAATTGATCTTGAACTTGAAAAAATTGATAAAATATTAACAAAAATATATTCCGATCCTGAAGTTGAAGAAGTAAAAGGAGTAGAGAAAAGATTATGGGAAAATATTAAGACTAAAACACTCGAAGGAAGAAGAACAGGAGTGGGCATTACGGCTGAAGGAGATATGCTCGCAGCAATGGGTTTGATTTATGGAAGTGAAAATGCAATTGATTTTTCGGCAGAAGTACATAAAACTATAGCAATTGAGGCTTACCGTTCGTCTGTTGATTTAGCTAAAGAGCGTGGTGCATTTACCATATATAATCCAATCAGGGAAAAAAATAATCCTTTAATTCAAAGAATTAAAAAAGAAGATGAAGAGCTTTATAATCAGATGGTCGAGCACGGCAGAAGAAATATTGCTCTCTTAACAATTGCACCTACCGGAACTACAAGCTTAATGACACAAACTACATCGGGTTTGGAACCGGTATTTTTACCTGTATATAAAAGACGAAGGAAGGTAAATCCAAATGATAAAGATGCCAAAGTAACATTTGTTGATGATGTTGGCGATTCCTGGGAAGAATACATTGTTTTTCATCATAAATTTGAAACCTGGCTTGAAGTAAACGGCTATGATCTTGAAGAGGTTAAAAATTATGACGATAAGCAAATTGAAGAATTAGTAAAAAAATCGCCATATTATAAAGCCACCTCAAATGATGTGGATTGGATAGCAAAAGTAAAAATGCAAGGTGTAATTCAAAAATGGGTCGACCATTCGATTAGCGTAACCATTAATTTACCAAAAGATGCCACTGAGGAACTTGTCGGACATTTATATCAAACAGCATGGGAGGCAGGATGTAAAGGCGTAACGGTTTATCGTGATGGTTCAAGGTCCGGAGTATTGGTAGCAAATAAAGATAGGAAAAAAGATAAAAAGGAAGAGGGTATCGAAAAACCTGAGAATATCAAATTAAAGAGGCCTCAAATGCTTGACGCTGAAATAATAAGGTTTAATAATGAAGATGAAAAATGGGTGGCATTTGTTGGATTAAAAGATGGCAGACCTTATGAGATTTTTACTGGTATGGCCGATGAAGAATTCCTGCCTATTCCAAAATCAATAACTAAGGGTCGAATAATTAAAATAAAAGATAAAGAAACAGGAAATTCACAATACGATTTTGAATATGTAGATAAATATGGATATAAGAATATTATTGGGGGCTTGCATCATATGTTCAATAAAGAGTTTTGGAATTATGCCAAATTAATATCAGGAGTATTGCGTAATGGTATGCCTATCCCTGATGTTGTTAATTTGGTGTCTTCATTGAGGTTAGACAGTGAAACAATTAATACCTGGAAAAACGGAGTAGCACGAGCCTTAAAAAAATATATTCCGAATGGTACAAAAGCCAAACCAGGCCGAAAATGTGAAAGTTGTGGAAGTGAATCACT
>JAFGQQ010000218.1 GCA_016935595.1 Bacteroidales bacterium | reverse complement strand
CTAAAAGAATTAACAAACAAGAAGAAGCTGCATAAAAATTTTTTTCTACAAATCCCTCTGCGGAGGGATTTGTATTTCTTAAATGCTCTATCGAAAATTGCCAAATGTGCGTGTATTTAAAGTTTGTATTCAATTAAATTATCACAAAAAATAAACCCCACCGAAGCGGGGTTATAGGATTAATATCCTTCGGCATAAAGCCTTATTGTGATAAGATTGAAAAATTGAAAATTGAATTTTTCTGACAATAAAACTACAAAATATATTATTAAATATACAATATTATGGAAAAAATTTTAGGTCTCGATTTAGGAACAAATAGTATTGGTTGGGCGATAATTAATGCTGAATTTAATGCTGATGGTAAAATAAATAATTACAAAGGCATTGATGATTGTGGAGTCAGAATTTTTCCTGAAGGAGTTGAACCAGATACTATTGGTCAAGGAGAAAAAGAAAAATCAAAAAATGCTACAAGAAGAGAAAAAAGGCAAACCAGAAGGCATTTTTATAGAAAAAGATTAAGAAAAATTAAATTATTAGAAATACTTATTGAACAAAAAATGTGTCCGCTAAGTATTGAAGAATTAAAAAAATGGAAAAATTGGGATAAGAAGTTAAAGTCTGAAGCCAAAGTTTTTCCTCATAATATTGAATTTAATAATTGGATTAAGCAAAATCCATATGAATTAAGATATCGGGCATTGCAAGAGAAACTTACTCTTTATGAAATTGGTAGGGTTTTTTATCATTTGATTCAACGAAGGGGCTTTTTAAGTAATAGAAAAGGGAAAGAAGAATCAACAATTTTCACTAAAGGCAAACCCGAAGAAAATATTATGCCAATTAATATTACTAAAGAAGCTATCAAGAACAGTACTTTAGGAATTTATTTATATTCTATCTTACATAGATTAGGGGAACCTTTTAAAATAATAAAGGATAGTAATGATGTAGAAATAAGAGCAAGAGGAAGATATACACTAAGGGATATGTATATTGATGAATTTGAGAAGATATGGCAAAAGCAGTCTGAATATTATGGTTTAGACAAAATAAATGTAAAATCAAAAAGAATCCGGGAATTAAAAGGTTCTATTGAAGGAAAAAGAAATAAAAGAAAAATTGAAAATTTGATAAAAAAATACGGAAAAGAAAATATTAAAGTTATTAAAAAGGGAAAAGGGCAAGCTTTTCAAGTGGTTACTACTGAATACATATCGTTAAAAAAAGTGCTTGGTGGCGATATTCAGATTAAAAGTAATAACAATGAAGATGCTTCTATTCAATTTAAAAGCAACAACAGTGTTTTATTTTGGCAAAGGCCATTAAGGTCGCAAAAGGGTTTATTAGCCAATTGCCGTTTTGAAGATAATTTACCAGTTATTAATTCAAAAGGGGAGTTTGTAATATCAAAAGGTGGTAATATTCAAACCTATAGTAAAAAACCATGTCCATTGTCCCATCCCGAATTTGAATTATTCAGGGCATATCAATTTGTTAATAATATTTATTATGGAAAAAACCAGAAACTAACTACCGAACAGAAAAGTATAGTTATTGAATTAATCAATAATAAAGATAAAAGTTTTGATTTTATAGAAATTCCTAAAAAGTTAAAACTTACTTATGAGAAGTTTAATTATGATGATGATTTTAAAGTGCCGGGTAATCCTACAATAAAACAATTATATCCATTATTTAATATTAATACTTGGGAAGAACATTATGAAGAGATATGGCATTGCTTTTATTTCTATGAGGATGATGATAAATTGTATGAAAAATTAAAAAAGGATTTTAATTATTCTGATAATATTGAAAAAATCAAAAAAGTAAGATTAAAAGAAGGATATTGTAATGTGTCATTAAAAGCAATCCGTAATATTTTGCCATTTTTAAAAAAGGGTTATCAATATGATAAAGCCGTAATTTTAGGTGGAGTTAAAAATGCGTTTGGTAAAAGATGGGAAAATTTTAAAGATTTTCATCAAGAAATTGAAGATGATGTAATGGCAATGTTGAAGGATAATAATAAACAAGGAGAAGCTGTTGAAAAAATAAAAGATATATTATCGTTACCTTCAAAACAATATGGTTTCATTAAAAACGATCCTTTTTTTACCAGACTTTATCACAATACTCAGGAAGTTGAGCAAAAAGATTTATTAATGGATATGGTGCCCAAGGTTGAGAATTTAAGAAATCCTATTGTTCAGCAAGGATTAAATGAGACCCGTAGATTAGTAAATGAGTTAATCCGCAAATATAAAAAATCAGAAGGCAATAATTTTTATTTCAGGCGTATTCATATTGAGATGGGAAGGGATTTACGCAATAATAAAATGAAGCGACAGGAAATTGGTTTTAAAATTAGGGATAATGAAGCAAAAAATAATGAAGCCCGAAACCGGTTAGCCGAATTTGGATTACAACCTTCACGAAATAATATTCAGAAATTTCTGATGTATAAAGAAATTGAAGACAAGGCTGGTAAAGCACAGTGCCCTTATACAGGAAAAACAATATCAATAAACCAATTGTTTGGTACTGATAATATTATTCAAATTGAGCATATAATACCTTACAGTATTTCTCTTGATGACAGTTTTGCTAACAAAACACTTTGTGAGGCTCATTTTAACAATATGAAAGGAGAAAAAACTCCTTATGAATTTTTTAACGAAAATTTTGATCCTAATATTTGGGGGGCAACCAGTTGGGAGGAAATTGAATCACGGGCTTTTCATATTTTGCCTTACCCAAAGGCAAAACGTTTTAGTTCAAAAAAGAAATTTGAGATATCAAGTTTTATCGAAAGACAATTAAACGATAGCCGTTACATTGCAAGAAAATCGGTAGAAATGCTTTCTAATATTTGTCATGATGTGAGAGTAATGCCTGGGGCTTTAACTGCCGAATTACGTCATTTATGGGGGTTGAATAATATTTTACAACCAATAAAAAATGTTGATAAATTGAAGTTTACAATTAATGATGAAAATACAAGGCCTTATTATGTTGTTATTGATGAAAACAATGATATAATAAATTTATATCCCCAATTAAACAATAAACCTATTACTAGTCCAAATGAGATTTTAATTGCTGGCAACATTTTAAGAAATAAGTTTACCGAAAAATATTGCAGAATAGATATTGATAATATTGATTTGCCTGATGGTAAATATTGGGCAAAATTTAAAATTACTGAAAATATTAATTTAACGCCAAAGTTTATTTCTAAGCCACAAACTGATGAAAACAGTATTGCTTTTAGGGGAAAAATAGAAAAAGGTATATTTAAAAACGATACTGCTGGTAATTACAAAATTAATTTAGCCGATGGGGTTTATTGGGCAAAGTTTAAAGTAATCAATAAAAAGTTTGAAAAGCCTAAGAAAGACAATCAGCCTAAAACAACCCGTAACCAGGTGTCACTTTTTGGGAATGTTTCAAATGGCATATTTCATTGTTATATTTACCAATGTTATACTAATATTCCTGATGGTAAATATTGGATTGTTTTAGACTTAGCTCCTGATGAAATCGAATTTATCAGGGCTGTAAATCAAATTCCTGAAGTTAGTGCAAATCAAATTGTAATTACTGCTACTATTGATGAAGTAGGTAAATTAGTTGCTGATGTTGATAAGGAGTTTATTAAAAATACAAATCAGCAATCTGGTAAGTTTTATGCTGTAATTGAACTTGAATCCGATGACTCAGAGTTTTTTAGAATTGAAAACCAAATACCTGAAATTGAAAAAGGACAAAAAGTTGTTGAAGGTAATATATGGGTTGATAAATATACAGGTGAAATAAAATTTGATCCGAAAAAGAATCGAGATGACCATAGGCACCATGTTATTGATGCCATTACTATTGCTTTAACTGAGCAGGGGTTTTTACAACGTTTAAGTACCTATAATGCACAAAGAAAAGATAAAGAAAGGGGTAAGCTTGATAGTACTGAAAATTTTCCTGAACCTTGGCTTAATTTTTATATCGATGCAAAAAATGCTGCCAACAGCATAATAGTTTCGCACAAAAAAAATGTAAAAACGCTCACAAAAAATAAAAAAGGATTTAGCGTGAGAGGCCAATTACACAAAGAAAATATTTTTGGCAAACGACATGCGCCTGGTCAGAATGAAAGATATCACAGAAGAACAAAAATTACTGAATTAGAGGACAATAAAGATATTGCTAAAGTTGTAGATACGACTATTCAAAAAATAATTATCAATCATTTAAGAGATAATTGCAATGTTGATGTAAATAATCCAAAAGGTTTTAAGGTTCCAAAAGATGCATTTTATAGGGATGGCAAATGGCAAATATTTTTACCCAATAAAAACGGAGAACAAGTGCCTGTAAAAAAAGTAAGAAAAAAAGAGGTTATTAGCAATGCAATGCAGTTAAAAACCGATATAAATCAGTATGTAAACCCAAGAAATAATCATCATGTATTAATTTATAAAGATAACAATGGTAATTTAAAAGAAGATGTAGTTACTTTTTGGACAGTGATAGAACGAAAAAATCAAAACCAGCCTGTTTACCAGTTACCTTCTGATGGAAAAGAGATAGTTACTACTTTACAGGAAAATGATATGTTTTTATTGGGAATGGGTGAAGATGAAATTAACGCCATTAATTGGGGTAGCCTTAATAAATTTTTATTAAGCCAATATTTATATCGGGTTCAAAAAATTGCTGGAGGAAGTTATTTTATGGAGTTTTGTTTTAGACATCATCTTGATTCTCGACCTGATAAATTAGCCAAAGCGGATTATATTTATATTAAAAATTTTGGTACAGGTATTACTGGGTGGTATACATATAATCCAATTAAAGTAGAAGTTGATTATTTAGGCGATTTAAAGCTAAAATAAAATGCTCAAACGAACCTTGTTTTTTTCAAATCCTTGCTATTTATCTGTTAAAGATAAACAGTTAATAATAAACCGGAAAGAAGAAGATGATATTCGTATGCCAATTGAGGACATAGGGTTTGTCGTACTCGAAAACCAACAAATAACCATTAGTATGCCTTTAATTGATGAACTTGTCGAAAACAATGTGGCGGTTATTTTTTGTAATAACAAACACATGCCCCATGGCATGTTGTTCCCTTTGGAAAGTAATCATTTACAGAGCGAACTGCACAGGCAGCAAATACAGGCCAGCGATCCGTTAAGAAAACAACTATGGAAACAAACCATCGAGTCTAAAATAAAAAACCAGGCTGCATTATTAAAAAAGCTAAGATTAGAATATGAAGATGTTAAAAATTTAGCCAGTGATGTGAAAAGCGATGATGCCTCAGGTAGGGAAGGGGTGGCAGCTAAAATATACTGGAACAGGTTGTTTGGCAATGAATTTTACCGCGACAGGTATGGCGAAACACCAAATAATTTATTGAATTACGGCTATATTGTTTTGCGGGCTGCTGTTGCCCGTGCATTAACAGGCAGCGGATTGTTGCCAACATTTGGCATCCACCATCATAACCGGTACAATGCTTATTGCCTTGCCGATGATATTATGGAACCCTACCGGCCATTTGTTGATGCCAAAGTGTATGAAATAAATGAAAAATACCCGGAAATAAAAGATATTGGAAAAGAAATAAAAGCCGAATTATTAGAAGTACTTACATGTGATGTATATTGTGAAAAAACAACACGGCCGTTAATGGTTGGCTTGTCGCAAACAACGGCTTCATTAGCAAGATGTTTTTCAGGTGAGCAACGAAATATTGATTACCCCCTGTTAATTTAATGGAATCTGTCCGGTTAAATGCATATCATATTATGTGGGTATTTGTTTTTTTCGATTTGCCGGTGGTAACTAAAAAACAACGAAAAAAAGCCACCCAATTTCGTAAAATCCTCGAGAAAGATGGTTTTACCATGATGCAATATTCTGTTTATATAAGGCATTGCGCCAGTCAGGAAAGCGCCGATTTGCATGTAAAACGGATTAAAAAAGCAGTTCCCGAAGAAGGACAAGTAAGCATATTGATGATTACCGATAAACAATATGGCAATATTATAAATTTGTGGGGGTCAAAATTTAATCCTTTGCCCCCTGGTCCGAAACAACTCGAACTTTTTTAATATATTTGTATTGGTTCTTTGAAATATTGGTTTAGAAATCAAAAAATCACTTCAATCATAATACTTCCGTATGGCAAATTCATTTTTTATTGATGAAAATATTGTAAAAACACCTGTTATTTATAGGTTTTATAGCCTGCGGTTGTGGTTTGATTGAAAATTGAAATGATATATAACAGAAACTGACTTCTGGACAAAGCTGCGATAGTTGTGGTTTGATTGAAAATTGAAATGATATATAACTGTAATGTACGCATAAATTTGTACGGGCTAGTTGTGGTTTGATTGAAAATTGAAATGATATATAACTCCGTCTATAAAAGGGTTCCATCCCTGGTCGTTGTGGTTTGATTGAAAATTGAAATGATATATAACCTCGTCGGTTATCATCCTTACAGAGTACCCGTTGTGGTTTGATTGAAAATTGAAATGATATATAACAACATTTAATTTTATTGAGGTTGCAGCCTGTTGTGGTTTGATTGAAAATTGAAAAAAACTGTCAAAAAACCATTTGGTACAGTATCAAGGTTATTTCCTTAAAATGGAGAAATTCTCGATAGTGATAGCAGACAATACTCTACAAGCGGAAAAGTTTTCGGTAAAAGCGGAAGACAATTTTCCGTACACGGAAAAGAGTTCGGCAAAGGTGGAAAACAATTCTCCGTACACGGAAAAGAGTTCGGCAGAGACGGAAGATAATTCTCCGCACACGGAAAAGAGTTCGGCAAAGGTGGAAAACAATTCTCCGTACACGGAAAACAATTCGGCAGAGACGGAAAAGAGCTCGGCAAAGGCGGAAAGCAATTCGGCAGATGCGGAAAAAAGTTAATTTAAGTCATATAATGATTTAATAGGCTGAAAAAATGATTTATAATTGACATTTTCATAATAGTAACCGAAAGCATCAAGAACCTAATAAGCAGTCAACACCATCGTATAGCTGGCAAGCACTTTTGGCATTAACAAAAGCCAACCGCACAAGCTAAAAATGCCAAAACAGCTTGCCAGCCCGTCTGCGCTCCTTCTTCCAAATGATTGGTAAAAGGACAAAGGACTGCAATTTGTGGGCTACAGTAACTAACAAGGTGTAAGAACCACTGCCAGGGAAGAAAGATTTGAAAATTTGAGTATATTTACAAGTGCAACGGCTGGTGGACAGGAACG
>JAFGQQ010000217.1 GCA_016935595.1 Bacteroidales bacterium | reverse complement strand
GACACAAAAGACATCATTTACTTTTTATCTATTATTTTTATTGGGTTATTTGCTTCTGAAGCAGCGCTTTCAAAACGAAATGTAATTAGTTAACTTAAGAAACTGATATATAACCATGAAAACAAAAAATACTGTTTACACATCAATTTTACTGGTTATCGGGGTTTTGATATTACTGAATATCCTTTCCGATAAAATATTCTTAAGGCTTGATTTAACTGCCGATAAACGTTATACTTTAAGTAAAGCCACAAAAAATATTTTGGCTTCACTTGAGGAACCGGTTACAATTAAAGCCTATTTCTCTGAAAATTTGCCTCCTGATGTGGCTAAAACGAAAACCGATTTTAAAGATATGCTAATCGAATATTCGAATCGTTCGAAAGGGATGGTAGTATATGAATTTATTAATCCCAACGAAGACGAAGAGGTTGAACAGGAAGCAATGCGAAATGGTATTCAACCGGTTTTAATTAATGTCCGCGATAAAGACCAGGTTAAGCAACAGAAAGCTTTTTTAGGCGCATTAATACAAATGGGTGAAGACAAGGATGTTATTCCTTTTATGCAACCTGGTGCTGCAATGGAATATGCGCTTTCGTCAAGTATAAAAAAATTATCGGTTACAGAAAAACCTGTTATAGGATTTTTGCAAGGGCATGGAGAGCCTTCTCTTCGTGCAATGAACCAGGCTTTAACTATGCTTAATGTTCTTTACCAGGTTGAACCTGTTACTTTAAGCGATTCAGAAAACCAATTAGAACGCTACGAAACAGTAGCAATTATTGCCCCGATTGATTCATTCTCAAGCTCAGATTTAATGCAATTAGATAATTTTCTTTCACAAGGAAAGAACCTTTTAATTGCAATGGACAGGGTGAATGGTGATTTTTCTAACGCCATGGGAAGTGCTGTAAATACCGGTTTAGAAGCATGGCTCGGGCAAAAAGGGTTGAAGGTTGAGGAAAACTTTGTGATTGATGCAAATTGTGCCACTGTTGGGGTCATTCAGCAGCAAGGGCCTTTCCGGATACAAACCCAGGTAAATTTTCCTTATTTGCCAATAATTTCAAAGTTCGAAGAACACCCAATTACAGAAGGGCTGGAAGCTGTTGTTATGCAATTTGCAAGTACCATTAATTATTATGGCGACACCAGCCTCCAGTTTCTGCCTCTTATTAAGTCATCTGAAAAATCGGGCACACAATCAGCCCCGCTTTATTTTGATATTCAAAAACAATGGGGCGACAGGGATTTTCCATTAAGCGGACTTACACTTGGTGGAATTCTGTCAGGGCCAATAGTTGGAAATAATAATTCCAAACTGGTTGTATTTTCTGACGGCCAATTTGCTGTTAATGGCGAAGGCCAGCAAACACAGCAAATTTCGCCTGATAATGTTAATCTTCTTGTTAATGCTGTCGATTGGCTTTCGGATGATACCGGCCTGATTAATTTAAGGACAAAAGGAGTTACTTCAAGGCCTTTAGAGCAAATTGAAGATAGTAAAAAAGCATTTTTAAAATACTTTAATTTTTTGTTGCCAATTCTTTTGGTAATTATTTACGGAATCGTCCGAATGCAAATGAATCGTAATATCAGAATTAAAAGAATGGAGGAAGGCTATGTTTAAAAAATTAAATACGAAAATATTACTCATCATTTTTGTAATATTTTTGGGTGCAGTAATCGTGGTTAAACTTATTGAACCCCGGAAAGAAAGAACATTTAAAAGTGAACTGGTATCTTTTAAAGAAGATGAAATAACTTCAATTTCATTAATTAGCAAAGGAGATAAAGACAATAAATTATATCTCTTTAAAGAAGGCGAGGACTGGAAAGCTGAACAAGCAGGGAAAGTGTACAATGCCGATGCTGCAAAAATCAGTAATATGGTCTCTCAGTTATTGAACTTAAAACCTGAACGTGTTGCGGCAACAAAAAGAGCAAAATGGGCCGATTTCGAGGTTGTTGATTCGTCAAGTGTTAGGGTAATTGTAAAAAAGGGCAGTAAAGTCCTGACTGATTTACACATTGGTAAGTTTACCTATCAAAACCCTACAAGCCCATATCAACGGCAGGGTAAAATGACATCATATGTCAGGGTTGACAAGGAAAATGAAACATATGCAGTTGAAGGTTTTTTGAGGATGACATTTAATTCAAGTGCCAATTCATTTAGGGATAATAAAATTTGTGCCGCCAATGCCGAAGATTTAACGCGCTTGACCTTTATTTATCCTTCGGATAGTTCATTTACCCTTGAAAAAAACAATAATACATGGCTTGTTAATGGTTTGCCTGCCGATTCGGTAAAAGTTGCCGGATTTTTAAACCAGTTAATCAGGACATCAAGTTCTGATTTTATTGATGATCAGCCCGGGATAATTCAACCTTCGCATACATTAAGAATTGAAGGCAACAATATGGTAGCCCCGGTTGAGATTAACGCAATTCCTGCCGATTCATCTAATATGTATTTCATTACTTCTTCAATAAATAGGGGAACTTATTTTAGCGGGGCAAAAAATGACCTCTTTTTCCGCATTTTTAAAGGCGAAAACTATTTTTTTAACAATTAAGGGATAAATAATAATGCCTGAAATAAATGATTTTTCAGGCACTATTTTTTATATTTATTATCTTTGGCACTTAAATTATTATAATATGCAAATTAAAGGAACTGCCGTTAAAATTACCCCGGAATATGTAAAAAAGAAATATCCCGATCAGTTTAATAAATGGCTTGATAAATTGCCGGATGAATCAAAAAAAATCATGACACACCCGATAATTGCCACTGATTATTACGATTTATCCAATGCCGTGATTATACCAACAATAAAAATCGGGGAATTGTTTTTTAATCATAACGAGAAAGAAGCAGCCCTTGAATTAGGGAGGCAAAGCGCTGATATTGCCCTAACAGGGGTTTATAAAATATTTGTTATGATAAGTACTCCTGCATTTATGTTAAGCAGGGCGACGAGTATTTTTTCGACTTATTATAGGCCAAGTGATATTAAGATTGTTGAGAGCGAAAAAGATTTTGCCGTATTTGAAATCAGGCATATTACAAAAGAAGAGTCGTTAATAGCCTGGCGTATTGCTGGCTGGATGGAGCATGCCTTGCATATTGTAAAAAGAAAGGATGTAAAGATGGATATAAAAACCGATTTTACACCTGGCAACGAAGTAGTGACCATAACCATGAAATGGGAATAAACCTAATCTGTTTTATCACTATAATTAATTGCGAAAATATAGTTTTTAATGTTATGGGTATTTCTGCTAAAATTGGTAGGAAAATCCTGCTTAATTTCTTCTAAAGTCCATAAAGTTGGATTTTTAAAAGGATTATTGTCATAATTTCCTGAATCTATACTGTATAAAATCCGGATATTGGAATTAGCCGTATCCATTATTGTTATTACAATACTATCGAAAGCTTCGTTTATTAGCTGAACCGGGGTGTATTCAATATCCTCTGAAGAACAAATCATTTCTTTATTATATTCTTTGCTAAGAATTAAGTGTGTTGTACTATAATCGGTTTTTCCCGTTGGGTAAAGTTTACATTCCATTTCAAATTGTGAATCATTTTTAAGCGATAACCACATCTCTTCTTTTTCTTTGTTACATGACAGGATCAAGAATATTATCGATATAATAAACAGATTTTTAGATAAATTGTATTTTTTCATTTTT
>JAFGQQ010000216.1 GCA_016935595.1 Bacteroidales bacterium | reverse complement strand
TCAAAAAATATTCCTAACCTGGCAACGAGTTTATGTGGCTGGAACTCGGTACTTACATTATTATATATCACGCAAAATATACCTGAAATAAATATTGAATTACTTCAATATAAAAACTCGGGTGATTCGCCCTATGGTGATAAAAGCCAAGTAGTAGGTTATTATTCAATAGTTTTCTCAAAAAAAAAATCGATGGAAAATAAAAAAGAAAAAGAATATTCGCTAAATAATGATGAGAAAAAAATTTTATTAGATATTGCCCGAACAACCATTAAAGATTATATCAATAAAGGGGTAATAAATAAAATAAATACATCTGATTTTTCTGAAAATTTAAAAATGCCATGCGGGGCATTTGTTACTCTGCATAAAGAAGGGAAACTTAGAGGATGTATCGGACGTTTCGATCCAAATGAACCATTATATAAAGTAGTGCAGGACATGGCGATTGCCGCCTCAACACAAGATTACCGTTTTTCAAGAGTGACAACAGATGAAATTGATAATCTTGACATTGAAATTTCGGTGTTAACTCCTTTGAAAAAAATAGAATCCATAGATGAATTTGAATTGGGCAAACATGGTATTTATATTAAAAAAGGTTTAAAAACTGGTACATTTCTACCACAGGTAGCTGAAGGCACTAAATGGAACAAAGAAGAATTTTTAGGCCATTGTGCACGCGACAAAGCCGGTATAGGCTGGACCGGATGGAAAGATGCCGAATTATATACCTATGAAGCTCTTGTATTTAGTGAAAAAGAATTAAAGGAATAATTAATCCTTAAATTCTATGAATACTCCCTATCCATTATTTCCTATTTCTATAACAACAATCTTATTTTACTTATTATCATATTATCTTTCCAAACAAAATATATTAAAGGTCAAAACACACCGAAAAATTTGGAATATTATATTACTAATAACATTCCTGGTTACTGCATTAATCGGATTAACGTTAGTTATTAAAATAAATTATAAACTTGAGATACCTTTTTATGAAAAATTATTATCCTGGCACGTTGAATTTGGAATTGGAATGGCGTTAGTAGCTATTTTTCATCTTCTATGGCATTTAAAATATTATTTAGATCTTTTTAAAATTGAAAAATCCACACAACAAAAAGCAAATGAAAATATTATACATCACGCCAGTGTTATTCCCATATTTAATGCTTCTATTTTTTTAATAGGATTTACAGCTGTTATAACACAAATTTTATTGCTTCGTGAGTTTTTATCGGTATTAAACGGAAATGAATTAATAATAGCAATTATAATTGGAAATTGGATGATAATAACCTCGGCCGGCGCCTATTTAGGAAAATATACAATCAGGTTAAAAAATATCAATCGGTTTGTTTTGTTTATATTAATTTCTATTTCTCTTTTACCTTTATTAATTGCCTTTTTAATTAATCTTTCGAAAAATGTTATTTTCCCTGTAGGCACAATGATAAGTCTTTACCAGATTTTTCTATTATCATTTATTCTTTTATTACCCTATTGTTTATTTTCAGGGATTGCTTTTACATTCTTTGCCCATTATATTTCGGAAATATCAAAAAAAAATATCATCCGAAAAGTATATGCCGTTGAATCATATGGAAGCGTTATTGGTGGACTTTTATTAAGTTTTGTATTAATCTATCTGTTTTCGAATATTAAAACCTTAAATCTGATTTTATTTATTAATAGTTTATTCATTGTATATCTCTCACATAGAATTAAAGAAAAAATAATTTTCTGCTTCGCTTTTTCATTGGCAATTATTGCATTCTTTAGTTTAATCTTTATCAATCTAAACGAATGGATTAAAAAACCTTTATTTCCTAACCAGGAGATTGTAAGTATAAAAGATACGCCAAAAGGAAATTTTATTATTACCAACAGGAGCGGGCAGAACAATTATTATATCAATAATATCCTGTTTTTCGATTCCGAAAATCAAATCTTAAACGAAGAATCTGTTCATTTTGCCATTGTTCAGCATCCCGATCCTAAACAAATATTAATTATATCAGGAGGAATTACAGGAAGAATTAATGAAATATTAAAATATAATATTGAAAAGATAGATTATGTAGAGTTGAATAAATGGATTATTCAATTTTCAGGGGAAAACAAGAAATATATTGAAAATAATGATACTATAGAATTAATTATTAGTGATCCAAGAAGTTATATTAAACATTGTGATAAAAAATATGATGTAGTGCTAATTAATTTACCTGAGCCAAATACACTTAATTTAAACAGGTTTTATACCCTTGAATTTTTTAATTCCATTAAAAGCAAATTAAATAAAAACGGTGTTATTTCTTTTAGTCTGTTAAGTAGCTATAATTATTTAAATGAAGAAAATTTAAAAATAACATCAACAATTTATTCAACTGTAAGGCAAGTTTTTAAAAACATAATTATTGTTTTAGGTGAAAAAAATTATTTCATAGCTTCTGATGAAGAACTAACATACAATATTTCTCGATTAATAGCGAAAAAAAATATTACAACTGATTATGTAAATGAATACTATATTAATGACGATTTGCTTAAAAACAGGGGTGAATTGATTTTAAAAAATCTTTATAAAACTAATTTAATAAATAAAGATTTTAATCCGATTGTTTACCATCAACATATTTTATATTGGCTTAGTTACTTTTCTGCCAATTACTGGATTCTGGGAATTATCTTAATAGTATTAATAATATTTCTATTGTTCAAATCGAATATTTTTACACTTGGCCTTTTTACAACGGGCTTTTCGGCCTCTTCATTAGAAATATTATTATTATTTGGGTTTCAAATTATTTTCGGGAATTTATATTTTTTATTAAGCATATTAATTACCTTGTTTATGCTTGGTTTAGCTTTAGGATCGTACTACCAGGACAGAATACTTAAGAACATAAAATTCAAACATTTTTTCAACATTCAATATTTAATAGGCTTTTCGGCATTTTTATTTGTCCTGATTTTATTTCTAATCAAAACATTTGCATTTCCTTCACTACTTATTTATACTTTATTATTCAGCTTAACAATGTTTATTGGTGTTTTAATTGGATTTGAATTCTCGTTGGGAAGTCAATTGTATAAATCTTCCTATCCTGATATTTCAGGAAAATTATATAGTTACGATTTGGTTGGATCGGCATTTGGAATGATTGTTGTCAGCATATTCTTTATCCCTTTATTTGGAATAATAAAAACAAGTTTATTGATAGGTTTTATTAATATTATCATGGGATTTTATACCTTTATAATATCAAAAGTAAGATCAATATAAGAGTATTGAGATGATGGATAAGAGGGAATTTATTAAATACGGAATTTTAGGATTCTGCGGCTTTGTATGTAATTTAAGAAGGACATTTTCCATTCCTGGTGTTTTGCTTTCTGAATTGAATTCAAGTGAAAAACTATGGAAATGGAGTAAAGAAGGATTATTTTATTCTGTAACGCCAAAAGGGGTAAAATGCTTAATTTGTCCGAATGAATGCACTATAAAAGAGAACGAAACCGGTGACTGCAGAAACAGAATTAACTACGAAGGGAAATTATATTCAATCGCTTATGGAAATCCTTGTGCAGTTCATGTCGATCCTATTGAAAAAAAACCACTTTATCATTTTTTGCCAAATGCAAAAGCATATTCAATTGCAACTGCAGGATGCAATTTAGCTTGTTTAAATTGCCAGAACTGGGAAATTTCACAAACAAGTCCAAAAGAAACCAGGAATTACGACCTGATGCCTGAAAAGGTTGTTGAACAAGCTATTTTAAATAAATGTGAAACAATAGCCTATACATACTCTGACCCAATTTCTTTTTATGAGTATACTATTGATACATCAAAAATTGCTCAAGAAAAAGGAATTAAAAATCTAATAGTCACGGCAGGTTACATAAATGAAGAACCTTTACGGAACTTATGTAAATATATTGATGCAGCTAATGTTGACTTAAAATCATTCAGCAACGATATATACATGAAATTAAACGGAGGAACCTTACAACCTGTTTTAAATACATTAAAAATTATAGCCGAAGAAAATGTCTGGCTCGAGATTACAAATTTAATTGTACCAGGGTGGACTGATGATTTAGCCATGATTAAAAAAATGTGCGAATGGCTTTGTAATAATGGATTAAGTAATTATCCTTTACATTTTAGTCGTTTTCATCCCTCATATAAATTAACCCAGCTACCTTCAACACCAATATATACATTGGAAAAAGCAAAAGAAATAGCTTTAAATGCAGGAATAAAATATGTTTATATTGGAAATGTTCCGGGTTCCGATGCACAAAATACAAATTGTCCTCAATGCAATAAAGTGTTAATTGAAAGAAAAGGATATTCTATCCTTCAGAATAACATACAGGATAATAAATGTAAGTATTGCAAAACTAAAATACCCGGCGTTTGGAATTAATTAAAATAGATCAACAGAAATGTTTTGAATGAATGCAGTGTAGGTATATTCTCCTTCAACTTCAGCTTCTGATAGTAAAATTAACACTGGAATTTCTTTACCTTCATTATTAATAATAGATATTTCTTGTCGTATTCCAATAATCTTATCAGAACCTGTTTTAACATATTTATTAATAAATTCATTTTCTTCGATTTGTTCGGGGGTGAATAGAATTGAAATATTTTTAGCTAATACATCTTGTTTTCTTAATCCCCATAATTCTTCCGCAGCTTTGTTAAAAAACTGAATTTTACCGCTTTCATTTGTAGAAATAATGGCATCAAGGGAACCTTCCAAAGTTTTTTCATTTCTTATTTTCACCTTCTCCATTTCTTTATATTGTGTTCTAACTGCTTCCCTTGTTTCTTTCAATTTTTTACTTAAATTAATTTCAGAGAGTTTTAATTTTTCTTCGTGTGCTTTAAGTATTTTAGCCTGTTCTTTTGTTTTCAGTTCCATTATTTTTTCATTGGTTATATCATTTCCAACAAAAATAATTTTCGAAATATCGTTATACATATCATAAACCGGTGAAAATGTTGCCCTAATCCATCTCTCTTCCCTCTCTTTGGTTAACATCTGAAAAACACCTTCAACTGGTTTTCCTTTTATAATTTTACTCCATTTATCGTCAAATGTATTTTTTTCATCTTTATGCAAAAGATCTATAATTGTTTTTTCATAGATATCGACTAATGCATAATCAAATACTTCTCTGAATCTCCTGTTACAATCTAAAACAGAGCCTGAGGTGAAAAATTCGGCTTTTAAATTCGCCCGGTTCAATGCATCTAACTGACCCTTAAAATCGAGACTTTGTTTTTTAAATTCTGTGGTGTCTATAGCAAGGAAAAGAATTTTTTTAACAGATTTATCTTCATTTCTAACACAAGTATAAGTAGCCATGGTCCATAAATCCTGCCCGTCTTTGGTAACATGTTTCATGTAACCTTCAAAATGCTTTCCTCCATTGGCCAATTTATCCCAAATATCGTTAAACCATTCCCTGTCTTTAATATTAATAAACATAGATATATGCTGACCTTCAACTTCCGAATTATAAGAATAACCCAACTTATTTAAAAACTTGGTATTTGCGTACACCAAAGTGCCATCAGTTAAATAATCGGCTCTAATCATTGTATGATTTACAGAATTTGAGAAACTTATGAATTCCTCACCCTGCCTTTTTGCTTCTTCCTGGGTTGCCTGTAATTCTTCGAGATTTTGCCTTATTTCCTCTTCCTGACTTTTTAATGCTTCTGATTGCTCCCTCGATTCTTCAAGGAGTTTTGAAGTTTTTAAATTTATTTTAACATTTGATACGGTTGTGCCGATAATTTCTGCTAGTTTTTCAATAAATTCAACTTCATATTTTTTAAATTCATTAAAAGATGCTATTTCTAAAGCACCATGAACATCTTCATTCACTTTTAGCGGAACAATTAATAAATTCTTCGGATTAGCTTTTCCCAGTCCCGAAGTGACAAACATATAATTATCTGGAACTTTCTTAAGAAAAATTGTTTGTTTTTCTAAAATACTACTACCAATTAATCCCTCTCCCCACTTAAGCTTCTTATCGGCATATTTTCTTCTTTCATATGCATAACAAGCCATTAATTCAATAAATTTTTCGTCAGGATTATCATCATTAACCAGGAAAAGTCCACCCTGATTTGCATTTAGATATTTTACCATATTGCTGATGATGTTATAAGAAAGCTCGGTGAGGTTATCGTTATCCTGCCTAAGAATTTCCCCGAAAGTTGCCAGTCCTTCAGCCGACCAATTCCTTTGTTTATCTTCTTCTCTCCTTCTCTGTTCTTCTTCCTTTCC
>JAFGQQ010000215.1 GCA_016935595.1 Bacteroidales bacterium | reverse complement strand
TGGTTGGCTGTTTACATTAAATTTACTTGGAAAACTATGTTAAGCAAGTTTTTTATTATGTACTTAAAATACCACCCATTCATCCATTACACCAATATTCCATTCTTCCAATCTGCCTATCACTTCCCATCCCAACCTGCTAATCGTGCCCACAGCCACCAGGCTGCATATGCTTTTAAATTGGCATTTAATGGCTGGCTTTGAGGTGAATTACAATCATACCATTCGACTTCTTCTATATGGGAATTTTGCCAGTCAATAGCCCAATTTCGGTCACCATCATCGGGCAATCTTATCCAGCCAGTTTCCTCGCTTGGAGCAATTGTTTCAAGTATACCGTCATTATCTGCATCATAATTGCACGCATTATCGGCAAGCTTATTTCCGTAATAATTCCCATCAGGATCGTAGCTTTCTATATCAGCAAAATCATAAAGAAATTTCTTATTGTCCCTGCAGTATTTTCTAATCTGTTCATTTCTTAAATGGAGGTTATCTGTTAAACCCGTTCCATCAAGTTCATCTGTCATATATACAAACTTCACGTTTGGATATTCACTCTCCAGACCGCTCATTAAAGACAAGTAACTATTTATTTCCATCGAAGTGGCCTCACTAACCTGCCCTCCCCACGACCACATTACAACATTAATATTACAAGTATCGTCAGTGAGAAATTCACGTGTAGCAGCTTCCCATGCGGTAAAATCGGGATTACCAAGATTATTAGCTCCTTCGAGATGCTCATCAGTTAGGAATAAAATACTATCCCTTTCATCTTCACTGAATCTAAAAACAGATCCTTTAAAACCAACTAAACCGCCCATACCTGTAATTATCTGACCTCCGGTATACGAATGCCAGTATGCAATGCGTAAAGTGGTTCTGGCTCTTACTATTGCCTCCTGTGGTATTTTGGATAAATCTGTACAACGGTGATCGATAATACTATCTACCTTGATACTCTCAACATCATCTTTATTACATGTAATTATTAAAGGTAAAATTACTATTAATAGAAAATAAAAAAATATTTTTCTTTTCATAATGGTAAATATTAAAATTGATAAATTTAATCTATGTTAAAATTTACAAAATATAAATTAACAATGCAATAATAAAAAATATTTTATATGAAAGAACAACATATCTATAACTTTATTGATTTTTTTAATTAATCAAACACTTTGCTTATAACAAAGGAGCCATCCTGCCATAAATATTCGACTTTTTTGCCGATTAAAAAAGGCAAGTACTGGTCAAAGACCGGATCGCCCATCAGATCATCCAGTTGAATTTCGGCTATTATAGATTTACCAAATCGAGGGAGCACATAAATGATAGGTAAATCATTAAAATAACTATTAATTAGATCAAAATCATAATTTTTATTTTTTATTTCATCAATGTTGAATAAATCACTCAATTCTATTTTTTGCATTACTTCGTATAAATCAAGTGTTTCTAAATATTTATTGGAATACCTTATAAATTTTAAACTTGTTGAACAAACCGGTCCACAACCTGTGCCACCCAAAGCTACTAATTTAATACCATCAGGTTTATTCCAGTAACACATTTCCCAGTATCCTTCATTTGGATCAATTATACTTAAATAGCCATTAGTAAAATCAAGAATTTCAATCTTATATATCATGCCATATTCATCATTAATTCCTGCACTCTTTGACTTATATGCTTCCACTAAATCTCTTCGCTTGCTGCTATTTAAAACAAACATACCCTCAGGCAGTTGAATAAACAGATCGGCAATATTTTGTGTAAAAAGTAAATGTGTATTAATAAAGATAAGTAAAAGGAGACTATTTTTTCTTATTGTTATCATCACAAATTACCCTCGGGATTATCTTTTACATATCCAAAAACCTTCTGTATAATATTAATGGCCCATTCATAAGGATTATCTCTTATTTTCTTTTCTTCATCTTTTACCTTGATAAATAATCCATCGAGTCCTTTTTTTGTAGCGTGGTCAGATAAATCAATATTTACCGATTCCCAGCCAAGCAAAATATTTAATGGACTTTCGGCCACTTCATTATATATATCTTGCAAAGAATTCCATGCTTGATTCGTTGATATTTCTGCTACTAAGGGCTCATCTAAGGCCTCATCCATAATTGGGGAAAAAAGGCTAACCAGATTATTATATGTTTTTGAGATAAGATAAGAAGTTGCAGCAGTTGAATCAAAAACATCTTCATTAGCATTCGAATCTAAAGGGTTTGTACCATACAATATTGTAAGTCCTTCATCTATGGTCATATTTATAATGGCCTCAATAAAAATATCTTTTGCACCTAATGAAGCTCTTTCGGCAGCCCGGTTAAGTCTTAAAATAACATCTTCGACTTTTTGTTCTATTCCTAATCCTTCTAAAGCAGGGTGATTTAGTTTATCAAGAATAACATCTGCTTCAGGTGGCAGAAATATCTTTATTATTTCGTCCTGATAAAATCCGTCGGTTTTTGAGGTTATAGCAACTGCTGTATCAGCTCCGATTTTTAGAGCTGTTTTTAATCCATCAATTACTTCTTGGTTAGTTAGTCCGGTTTCTTCTTCTAAATTAAATAATTCATCACATGCAGAAAGGTTTATAAGAATTAAAAAGATAAAAGTTAGTTTTTTCATCTAACACGAGAGAATTTTAAATTTACTGATCAAGAATGCCGAACATTATTGATACACAGCCACTAAGTATCTCTAGTTCATCTGTAGGCGTTTCTGATTCCTTCACTTTAACAAATATTATAAGTTGCTGACTCGATTCAAGTTCAAAATCCCATGTATTTTTATAGTTATTTTTTTTACTATCGTATAAAATATTCCTGCTCAAATCGAGTACCATAAACTGAACCTGCGGTAATGTTTCAGTGCCGCAAACAGCAATACGGTATTGCTGACCAGCATAAAAAGTTTTATATAATTCAGCATCTTCCCCTTCTGTTAAAATTGCTGCATTATAATTACCATCGTGGATATAAGGATCTAATTCCAATCTACATATTTTTTTTGCAAAGCTTTTACACTGACTAAAAACATTATCAGAAGTAAAAATAAAGAGGGGGATAAGTATAATCAGAGATATTATATTTTTTTTCATTATATGCATAGTTTTAACATAAATAATTAAAATATATATTTAAATAATAAAATTATTTCTAATAGCTTCTATTTTATTACTTAATTGGACGAATTGTTCTTTATTAATAGTAGAAGTTGTAACTGATTTTAGTTTTGTTACTTCCGAACCTTCCTCTTTTTCAGCTGTAATAGGCGTAGTTGAAACTTTAATTTGATCGTATATTACTTTCAATTCATTAATTAATACAATAATATCAGCAACATCTTCATCATCTTTATTCTCTTCTAAAAGTTTTATGACATTTGTTAACGATAACTTCTGGTCAATAAGCCGGTCAACCAGATCATTATCTTCCAAATTAAACGGGTCAATAAGTCTGGTGGCAATATAAAGCCCCTCTATCCAACCACCAATAAGCACCATTGCTGAGATTGCTGACCTGTCGTTTTCTTTTAAAAATGAGCTTGAATTCATAAAGGCTTCGGAGATAATATCCATTATCACATCCCTATGATTAATATTATCTTGCAATTCTTGAAGAGTTTCATTAGTAATTGCATCGGTAATTCCTAATCCGTCAACCATTTTTTGAGCAGCAGTCATATATTGAATCGAATATTGAGTTTGATCGAATAAACTGGCATAACTTAAATCGGTGCTGTAAATACCTAAATTTAACGCCATGCTTTTACTTGTAACATAATTATTTACATTCTCTATAGCATTTAAAATTTCAGGATTGAATGTTGCTCCGGCCCTTTTAATAAGCATAGCTGTTTCGAGCGGGGAGGGTAAAGAATAAAAAATTTGTTTAGCTGTTTTTATTTCCGTTATTAATTTTTCATCTATTTCCACAACTTCTATTGAATCAGCAAGATCTGTAGATTTTTTATTTTGTGATTTACATCCGGAAATTAATATTATTAAGAGAAATGAAAGTATGTGAATTAAATTCACAATAATTTTATTATGTAACATAATTAGGTTTTTAGGTTTACTAATTAATGTAAATGTTCTTTCTAGTAAAATTAACACTTTTTTTTAAAATTCAAAAAATAGGAATAACAATCCATTAAAAATATTTGTATTTGATTTTATAATTTTGTGAAAATTTGTTTATATAGATACATTGATATGGGTACTCAAATAAAAAAAAATAAGGAAATTTTAAAAAAGCTTAATTCAAATATTCCTGCAAATGTTATTACCGCTATAAAAAGTATAAGAGAAATAGGAAATGTGAGTTATTTACCCGATATTTTTGATATATATCATCAAAACATATCAGAAGAAGTGAAAAAAGAAAT
>JAFGQQ010000214.1 GCA_016935595.1 Bacteroidales bacterium | reverse complement strand
GGGAAATGTTGCTCCAAATCCAATGGTGGGCTGTGTTATTGTTCATCAAAATAAAATTATTGGTGAAGGTTATCATAAAAAAATTGGCGAATCACATGCTGAAGTTAATGCTATTCAATCGGTTAAAGATAAATCAGTATTATCAGAATCAAAGCTTTATGTAAATCTGGAACCTTGCTCACATGTTGGTAAAACACCACCTTGTACCGATTTAATATTAGAATATAATATTCCTGAAATTATAGTTGGTATGATAGATCCAAATAAAATAGTAGCCGGCAAAGGTATAGAAAAGTTAAAAAATAATGGATGTATTGTGAAAAACGGAATTTCAGAGAATGAATGTATAAACCTAAATAAACAATACCTGACATTTATTGAAAAAAAACGGCCATATATAATTTTAAAATGGGCTCAAACCTTAGACGGTTTTATTGATTTGGAAAGAAATCAAAATTCACCAATAGAACCAAATTGGATTACTGATAAAACAGCACGTATTCTTGTGCATAAATGGCGAAGTGAAGAACAAGCCATTATGGTTGGAACAAATACAGTTGAAAAAGATAATCCTGATTTAACCAACCGTTTCTGGGCAGGAAAATCACCTTTGAGAATTGTAATAGACAAGAATTTAAAACTTAACAGAAATTACAATATTTTTAATAATACGGCTCAAACTATTATATATAATCAATTAAAAGACAAAGCTGAAAAAAACTTAAATTTTATTAAAATAAATTTCAATAAAAACATTATTCCACAAATATTGAATGATTTATATAATAAAAATGTCCAATCTGTAATAATTGAAGGCGGCAGGAAGTTACTATTAAGTTTTATTGATATTAATATTTGGGATGAAGCAAGAGTTTTCATGGGACCAAAAATGTTTAAACAAGGCATTAAAGCACCTTTAATTTCAGGAGGAAGAACATATTTTGATACAATTGGAAATAGTAAATTAATATATTATAACAATACTGGTTAAATGTATATTATTATATTATAATTCTTTACATATATTACGAAACAAATAACTATTTTTTTAGTATCTTTGGTATGAATAGAATTCGTTTAAATTTGAATTAATAAACATTAAACAAAATAAAAATGAAAATTCGGATTATTACTATAAGCACATTCTTTATTATTTACTTTGGAGCAACGGCCCAAAATGCAAAAACTTATTATAAAGAAGCGAGAACTTATATTAATCAAAACAAAACCCAGGAGGCAATTGATGCGCTTTCAAAAGCAATAAACATTGATCCAAAGTTTTTTAAAGCTTATCAAGAAAGAGCCCCTTTATACGAAAAGCTTGGGAAGCTAAAAGAAGCCGGAGATGACTATATATTTCTCAGTGAAAATTTAATTAGTAATGACGAGATTTTTTACAATGCTGGAAGAATCCAATATCTTTTAAAAAATTACGAAAAAGCAGTAGAATTATTAAATAAAGCCACTTATGTTAATAAGCGACACGAAGAAGCCTACTTATATAAAATTAAAGCTTTAATTGAACTCAATAAATTCGAAGATGCTATAATTCAATCAGAACAACTTTTAGGAATAAATGCCAACAATGCTGTGAATCATTATTATCATGGTTTAATTTCTGACAGTCTTGGAAAACATGACCGTGCTGAATATGATTATGCCCAGGCGCTTGTGTTAAATAAATCTTATGAAGAAGCTTATATTGCTTTAGCAAAAGTTAAGGTTAAACTGAATAAAAAACGTGAAGCGGTGCAGGTATGCGACCATGTAATAAAATTAAATGACAGGAGCATTAACGGATACCTTACCCGTGCCGAAATACATCATGAATTATTAGAATATCCAAGTGCAATTAACGACCTTTCAAAAATTATTCTATTACAACCTTCGAATGTTGAAATATATATAAAGAGAGGAATATATTACCTCGAGTTTAATCAACCACAAAACGCAATAAACGATTTCTCGAAAGCTCTTACTTTTGAGCAGGAAAACATAAACGCTTATTATTACAGAGGCCGGGCTTATGAAGAAGCAATAAACAATGAAATGGCAGTAAAAGATTACAAACAAGTTATTTCTATAGCTCAAAATAAATCTATTTCTGGAAATATCATAACTTTAGCACAGCAAAAATTATTTGAATTAAAAAAAGAATCGAATAAGCCGGTTATCGAAATTATAAAACCGAAAACAGTAAATAGTTTAATTGTTCGAATCCCGGGCGAAGAACCACAAGCAACCATAAAAGGAATTGTCAAAGATGAAAGTGAAATAGAAATGCTAAAAGTTAACGATATTCCGGTTGAATTTATAAAAGTCGCAGGTGGTTATGAATTTACATCTTTATTAGACATTGCTGGAAAAGATAAATTTACTGTAATGGCCGCCGATATTTATAATAATGTTCAAACAAGTATATTTGTTATAGAACGTAATGAAGCCGACCCTCCAGGCATAGCTCTTATAGCTCCTTATGCAAGCGATCATGGTGAAATTTATCTGGATAGCGATAATCCTTCACTTTATATTGAAGGCAAAATAAACGATGAAAGCTTAATAAAATCTATTCTTATTGAAGGAACACTTGCCAGTTTTAAAATTGATGAATATAATCCTACATTTTCTGCCAATATTTCAATAATTAATAAAAATAAATTTACCATTAAAGCAATGGACGAATACGGTAATGAAAATGTCAGAGAATTCTTTTTTAACAGGGAAGGCGCAGTAATTTCACAAGATAATCCAATGGGAAAAACATGGGTGGTATTTATTGAAAATTCAAATTATGAATCATTTGCCAGCCTTGAAGGACCGACAAAAGACGTGCGAATGATGAAGAGTGCTTTAGCAAGTTACGAAATACATAATACTATTCATAAAAAAGATATGACTAAAGCAGAAATGGAAAAGTTCTTCTCTATAGAGTTAAGAGACTTAGTTAGAAGTAACAGGGTAAACTCATTATTAGTATGGTATGCAGGGCATGGAAAATTTATAAATGAAACAGGTTATTGGATACCTGTTGACGCTACTCGCGACGATGAATTTTCATATTTTAATATAAATACATTAAAAGCCTCATTACAAGCCTACTCAACTTATGTAACTCATACCTTAGTAATTACTGATGCCTGCGAATCGGGCCCGACATTTTACCAGGCCATGCGTTCAACCATTGATGAAGACAGAAATTGCAACGACTGGAATGCAACAAGATTTAAATCTTCCCAGGTATTTTCATCAGCCGGATACGAACTTGCAGTTGATAATTCTCAATTTACCAGGACCTTTGCAGGTGCATTAGAAAACAATCCGAATGCCTGTATACCTATCGAAAAAATTGTTACACAAGTTAAAAATGCAGTCAGAAATAATAACCAGCAAGAACCAAAGTTTGGTAAAATAGCAGGATTGGTTGATGAAAACGGAACCTTCTTTTTCGTTGCTAAATAATGTATAAAAAATTAAAAATGCACATATTTTATTTTCCGAATAACCAAAAAGTTATTCGCAGTTTTCAGCGGATAACTTTTTTTTATTTATTAATAATCCTATCAGGTTTATCAATTAAAGCGCAAAAATACTATTTTGATAACTATGGTGTAAAAGAGGGTCTCGCACAATCTAAAGTTTATTGTGTGCTTCAGGATAAACAAGGCAATGTTTGGCTGGGAACTCCTAGCGGAGTATCAGTATTTAATGGCCAAAACTTTACAAATTACTCAGTTCTGGATAACCTTGCCAAAGGTGGTGTAAAAAGCATCTACCAGGATTCGAGAGGAATAATCTGGCTAGGCCATTTGGACGGAGGCGTAACAAAAACAAATGGAAAAAAATTCTCTGAAATATCATTCCCATTCGATTTAAAAAGTGATATTACATCAATTATTGAAGACGCACAACATAACATTTGGCTAACTACTCATGGCAACGGGGCAATTATTATTTATAAAACAAATAAAGAAATATTAGATAGTGCTGATATTAAAATCTTCAAAGGAAGAAGTTTAAGTGACAGAGTGTTTTCTTCTTACAGAGATCGCAACAATAAATTATATTTTATTACAGATATCGGTATTAAAACCTACAATAAAACCGATACAACCTTTGAAAATCTTTTATTAAAAGGATTTCCCACATACTTCCAAATTATTTGTATGTACCAGGACACAAAAAATAACTTCTGGTTTGGGACTTTCAATGGCGGCCTTTACAAATATTCCATTGAATATAAAAAAATAACAATCTATGATGAAGTAAAACATGGGTTGGCAAAAAACTGGATTACATGCGTTACTGAAGATAAACTCGGAAATATTTGGGCAGGCAGCTGGGGAGGCGGTATTTCAAAAATAGACGAAAACAAAATACAAACATTCAATACTGTTAATGGTTTGCATGACAATAATATATATTCTGTTATTGGAGATTATGAAGGAAATGTTCTGATAGGAACCCTGGAGCATGGTTTAGAAATATATAAAGGAGAATATTTTATTTCCATTTCGGAAGACGACGGTTTAATTGATAACCAGGTATCGGCTATTCATCAAGATAAATACGGAAGATTTTGGTTTGGAACAAGCTCGGGCATATCAATTTATAATCCTGCTAATAAAACCTTTCAAAACATTAGTTCAAATGATAAATCTTTAAGAAGTAAAAAAATAAGGTTTATTAAACAAGATAGTCAAAATACCATTTGGGTTGGCACAGAAGATTTAGGCGTATTACGATATGATGAAAAATTCAATGCGTTTTTCCCTGTCAGGGAAATTAATTTGTGGAACAGGCTGCAAAGGGTCACTGCTATGGATGTTGATAAATATGATAATTTATGGGTTGGAACTGTTGACGGATTAATATTTTATGAAATTAAAAGTGGAAAAAGCGAAAGATACAGTCAGGTTGAAGGTTTAGCAGGACCTTCCATCTCTTCAATATTTTGTGGAAATAATGGAATTGTTTGGGTGGGATCGGAAGGTAAAGGTGTTACAACCATTAATCTTATCGATTCATCAATTAATATTATTGCTGAACTGGGACAAATATCACCCAGGTCGTTTACGGAAGATAATGATGATCATATTTGGATAGGCACTGAGCAAGGTGCAATAATCTTTAATGGTAAGAAAGTTATTTATAAATATAATGAAATAAATGGTTTACTAGCTAACTTCATCTCTTTTATAGATATTGACAATAACTCGAATATATATATTGGCACTAATTTGGGTTTGAATAAGATCGACCATAAAAACAACAAATTGTATAGTTTTACTAAGAAAAACGGTTTTATTGGAATTGAAGCAAAGCAAAACGCATCTTTTAAAGATAACGAAGGAAAAATGTGGTTTGGTACTGTAGATGGAGTTATGCGTTATGATCCTGATTTAATGCAAAAACCATTTGTTGAACCAAAAATTTATTTGAAAACATTCAAAGTAAATTTACAAGACCGTGCCATTATTTCCGGCACCAAACTAAAACATAATGAAAAACCTATATATCTTGAATATTCAAGTGTTTGTTTATCTAATCCCGACGCAGTTAAATACCAAATTATGTTAAAGGGAGTTGATAATGATTACCAATCTCCAACTAACCAAACTTCAGTAATATATCGCATCTTACCTCCAGGTAATTACGTTCTTTACATTAAAGCAAAAAATCATTTGGGAATATGGAACTCAGAACCACTTGCTTTTGAATTTACAATAAAACCCCCATTCTATAAAACAGCCTGGTTTATTATTTCCGTAATTATCCTGGGTTTTACAATTATTATAACCTATATAAAAATACGTGAAAGAAACCTAATTAGGGAAAAAAGAATATTAGAGGAAAAGGTAAAAGAACGAACCCAGGAGATCAGGATTAAAAATCAGGAATTGGCTAAAAAAAACAAAGATATCACCGACAGTATAAAATATGCAAAACGAATACAAGATGCAATTTTACCGGAAGATGCTTTTGAAAATACCTTTATTCTTTTCAGACCAAAAGATATAGTAAGTGGTGATTTCTTCTGGTTTGCAAAAAAAGATAATAAAGAAATTATTGCAGCGGTTGATTGCACGGGTCATGGTGTGCCCGGAGCATTTGTTTCATTTGTTGGGCATAATTCACTTAACAAAATAATTAAAGAATATGGTATAATAAAACCAGCCGATATTCTTAACCGATTAGACCTGGAAGTTGTAAAAACATT
>JAFGQQ010000023.1 GCA_016935595.1 Bacteroidales bacterium | reverse complement strand
GACCAGAGACAAAAAGAAGATATTCAGCAAGCCGATGTTTCCGGAAACCTGGAATTAGGAAAGTTTTTCCCTGAAAAGTGGGCAGTGTCCATTCCGATGTATGCCGGGTATTCTATTGGAGTTGTTAATCCTCAATACGATCCTTTAGATCCGGATATACCTATAGATGTAGCATTGGATAATGCAGAAAATAAAACTGAAAGAAATAAGATAAAAGAATATTCCCAGGATTTTACTGAAAGGAAAAATATTAATTTTACTAATATAAGGATAAACAGGACCGGCAATAAACCAAGATTTTACAGTATTTCTAATTTTTCAACCAGTTTTGGGATTAGTGAAATGTATTATCGGGATTTTGCTACTGCTTTTCGATATGAAAAGAATGAGAGATATGCCATAAATTATAACTACAATGCCCGACCAAAAAATATTGCACCTTTTTCAAAATCTAAAATTTTAAAAAAACCAGTACTTAAATTAATCGGCGATTTTAATTTTTATTTGTATCCTTCAAACATATCATTCAGGACCGATATTGAAAGAGATTATTTTGCCGAACGGCTTAAAAACATTAATAGCATAGAAGATTATACCTCTATAGATGTCGTGGATAAGATTGAAAATCTGGCAGTTCCAAACTCAAAGCCTGATATGAACTGGAACAGGTTTGTTGATATAAAATATGATTTAACCAGGGCTATTAAGCTCGATTTTTCTTCTACAAACAGGTCGAGAATAAATACCGATGAAACTTTAAGGATTGAAAATGAGGAATATAGTGATGTGAAAAATTCTTATGAACCACATTATCATGATTGGAAAAATGACACGCGCGATAGCCTGTTTGCTTTAAATACACGTAATTTAAATTATAACCATACTTTTAATGCCACTTATACTTTGCCTATCAATAAATTACCTTTATTAGACTGGACTTCGTCTTCACTCAGGTATAACGCTACTTATGGATGGACAGCAGGACCCAGGAATTTAGAGGATTCTTCAGGCAATAGAATAAATCTTGGAAATACTATTAAGAATTCAAATACAGTTCAACTAAATACTCAATTTAACCTGTTAAATTTATATAACAAGATTCCTTATTTAAAAGATATTAACCAGAAATTCAAGCAAAAGTCAAGTGGCAGGAAACCCCCCAAAAAGTATAAAACTGTAACCTATACACAGGAAAATGTGAGACTGAGAGCTGACCGGCCGAAAAACATATTTCATAAATTAAAGACAGAAGATGTTACGGTTAAAGTTACCGATCAGAATGGTAAACAAATAAACGGTGAAATGGAAATTATTGATGAAAATAAAATAAAGTATATTACAGAGGAAGATTTTGATAATGTATCTGTTGTTGTTGAAGGAAAGGTTGAAGATAAAGAAAGTATATTAAGAATTATTTCGGATCATACTTTCAGACTTGCCATGACTGCAAGGAACTTTTCAGTTTCATTCAGTGAAACTAATGGATCTTTGTTGCCGGGTTATATGAATGATATTCAATTTGCAGGTATTGACTTCAATAATAATTCTCCGGAATGGTGGTATGTTTTTGGCTGGGTACCTGAGAAAAACACAATAGAAAATTGGGTGACTACAAAATCCTGGTTTACCACAAGCACTTATTTTAATGAATCTTATTCTTTAACAAAAAATAATAATTTTAATGCACGAGGTTCACTCGAACCCTTTGAAGACTTTAGAATTGACCTTACAGCAACGCGTAATATGACTTCTAATAAATCTGCACAAATTGTACCTTCCGGTTTTCCTGATGAATATGATTTTATCGGATATCGTGAAACGGGGAATTTTAGCATGAGCTTCTGGTCATTTAAAACGGCTTTTATGACTCCGTCTGATTCAACAGATGATTTAAAAATCTTTGATGACTTTAAAAACAAATATCGGGGTGTTATACAGAATAGATTATACACTGATTCAATCCTGAATAATCCTTATATCGATACTGTAATTTCTGACAACGGCTATGGTTTGTATACTCAACAAGTTATGATTCCGGCATTTTTGGCTGCCTATACAGGTATTGATGTTAATGAAATATTTCTTGATCCTATGCCTGGTTTAAAAGCTGCAATTCCATTGCCAAACTGGCGAATAAACTATGACGGGTTATCAAAAATTCCATTTTTGAAAAAATATTTCAGATCGATTAATCTAAGCCATTCTTACCGTTCAACTTATAATGTAAGTAGTTACACTTCAAATTTAAGGTATAAAGCTGGTAGGTTCCGGACCGATTCTTTAGGTAATTTTATCCCGCAATATGATATAGCAACTGTTTCAATAACCGAACAATTTAGTCCGTTAATTAATATTGATCTAACCTGGAAGAATAATCTTATTACACGGTTTGAATTTAAAAAAGACAGGAATATTTCATTAAGCCTTGCAAATAACCAGGTTACTGAAGCCTATGGGAAGGAATTTGTTTTTGGCAGCGGTTTCAGGTTTAAAGAGGTTCAGATTATCATTAATAATAATGAATTTAAAAGTGACCTGAATATTCGCGCCGATTTTTCAATCAGGGATAATATTACTATTGTTCGAAGATTACTTGAAGGAATTGAGGCTGATCGGGGCTTAAGACAAAGTGGCATGAAAATAATGTCGATTAAACTAAGCGCCGATTATGTATTAAGTGACCGGTTTAATCTGCGGCTGTTTTTCGACAGGGTGGTAAACAAACCTCATACTTCAATATCATCCAACACATATAATACGAATATTGGATTTAGCTTAAACTTTAGCTTAATTCAATAGGAATATTAATTAAATTAATTAAATTTGGCTTCATAATTTAAAATTAAAATATCTATTATGAATATTCCAGGTAATCTTAAATATACGAAAGAACACGAATGGATTAAGGCACAGGGCAACGAAGCCATTGTTGGTATTACCGATTATGCGCAAGGGGAATTAGGCGATATTGTATTTCTTGAAATTGAAACTGTTGGTGAAGAACTTGGAAAAGATGAAGTTTTTGGAACAGTTGAGGCGGTTAAAACAGTTTCCGATTTGTTTATGCCGGTTTCGGGAAAGGTTATAGAGTTCAATACTAAACTGGAAGGAACACCCGAACTGGTTAATAAAGATCCTTATGGCGAAGGCTGGCTTATTAAAATTACTGTTAAAAATCAGGGAGAACTTGATGAATTGTTTGATGCAGACGGTTATAGAAGTTTAATTGAATAAGCCAGAAAAGTAATTTTTCTTTCACAAGAACTACTATATTGATACTTTTTTATTTTTTTCGTCATTTTTTATGAAGCGGTTTCTGTATTATTTACTTCCCTCATTTTTGCGACCAGTTGTAAGAAGATTTTATTACTTACCTGTTGATATTTTTGAAAGTATTTTTGGATTGAGACCTAAGAATGTCCCACCCAGGGGTTGTATTTATATAGGAAGAGGCAATTTTATTCAAATTGGAAAAGAAATAACTAATTTATTCATTTCTTTAGCAGGGTTAAAACCTGGTTTTCGGGTTTTAGACGTTGGTTGTGGAATAGGAAGACTGGCAATACCATTGTTAGATTATTTAAACGAAGAAGGATCGTATGAGGGATTCGACATTTTAAAGAAAGGGATCAATTGGTGTAAGAAAAATATTTCCAGTAAAAATTCAAAATTTAATTTCAAATTAATCGTTATTTCTAACGACTTGTATAATGCCCAGGGAAAATTCGATGCAAAAGATTTTAAGTTTCCTTATCAGGACAATGAATTTGACTTTGTTTTTTTAACTTCCGTTTTTACACACATGAGAATTATAGAAGTAGAAAACTATGTTTGTGAAATTAGCCGGGTATTAAAACAGGGAAGGACATGTTTTGCTACATTTTTTATTTATAATGAAAAAACAATTGAGTTGATGCAAAAAGGAAAGACTGCAATGAATTTTAAATATGATTTTGGTAATTACAGACTTTTTAATAAAAAAGTCCAATCTGCAAATGTGGCTTATTCACAAGAATATATTTATGACTTATATAAAAATAATAATTTGGAGATAACTGCCATTTATTATGGTAAATGGAGTGGAATAAAGGAATACACTGACTTTCAAGACATAGTTATAGCCAGAAAAAAGAATTAATAAAGAATAATTTTTATTCAGAATTAAATGAATTCCAACCTTGAGCAATTATTTCCAGTGTATTTCCGTCTGGTGTAATGATAAACCTGCCTTTTTTTTCTTCACAAATATGACCGATTATAGAAATATCAGGTATGTTTTTAATTTTTTCAAAATCATTTAAAGCTATTGTAAATAATAGCTCATAATCATCTCCGCCATTTAGGGCACAAATTAAAGGTTCAATATTAAGTTCCCTTGCTGCTTTTATTGTTTCCGGTCTGATCGGGATTTTATCCTGGAAAATTTTGCATCCGGCTTTCGAACCTTTACAAATGTGTAAAATTTCCGAAGACAAGCCATCCGAAATATCGATCATCGAAGTGGGCAATATTTCCAGGTTTTTTAAAAGGTCAATAATATCTTTTCTTGCTTCGGGTTTTAATTGTCTTTGTAAAATATATTCATAATCTGTAAGATCTGGTTGTTCATTTGGATTGGTTTCAAAAACTATTTTTTCTCTTTCCAATACTTGTAATCCAAGGTAAGAAGCGCCTAAGTTACCTGATACACAAATTAAATCATTATTTTTTGCAGTGCTCCTGAAAACAATATTATTTTCTTCAACTTCTCCAATAACTGTTATTGATAGAATTAATCCCGTTAATGAAGATGATGTATCGCCTCCAACTAAATCAACTCCATATTGGTCACAGGCAATTTTAATTCCTCCATAAATTTCATCAATTGCTTCAACTGTAAATTTGTTTGAAATAGCTAATGAAATTGTCATTTGCCTCGGATGGCCGTTCATTGCATAAATATCGGAGAAATTTACTGTAGCTGCTTTATATCCTAAATGTTTTAACGGTGTGTACATTAGATTAAAATGTATGCCTTCCACTAAAAGATCGGTAGTAACAAGAAGTTTTTTCCCTTCGTAATCCAATACAGCTGCATCATCACCTATTCCATATGCCGAACTTTTATTTTTAAGCTTAATGTCTTTAGCTATATGTTCAATTAATCCAAATTCTCCTAATTCTGATATTTTAGTTTTTTTTCCGGCCATAAAATTTATTTATGCGATGCAAAAGTAATGATTATAATCAATTCTTTATGTTTTACCACAAAGAGACACAAATTAAGCACAATGAATCACTAAGACTTTTCGAACAACCTCTTTTATTAAAATTATTTAAGATGGTTAAATGCCTGCTCCAAATCTGCTTTAATATCATCAATATGTTCAATACCTACCGAAAGCCTTATTAATCCGGGTTCAACGCCCGATTTTTTTTGTTCTTCAAGCGATAATTG
>JAFGQQ010000213.1 GCA_016935595.1 Bacteroidales bacterium | reverse complement strand
ATTGAAAATGGCATACATTTGAAAAAAGAAGGCAAGCCCGTCAGGTTTTTAAATTTTGATTTTACAAATTATCCTGATTTAGTGCAAACTGTAGTAGTAACTTGTGCAATAAAGAAAGTGCCATTTAAAATTACAGGTGCAGAGAGTTTGAAAATAAAGGAAACCGACAGAATTTTAGCTTTACAAAATGAATTAAGAAAGTTCGGGATTGAAATAAAAGAAACATCAAACGGTGTGATTGAATGGGATGGAAAAATAAATGATTTTCAATTAAAACAAATTGAAATTGATACTTATGATGACCATAGAATGGCTATGGCATTTGCCCCGGTTGCTTTAATCAACCAGAGCATAAAAATAAAGAATCCGAATGTAGTGGTCAAATCATATCCAAATTATTGGACAGATTTGAAAAAAGTTGGATTCGAAATAACAGAAAAATAGGGGTGAAGCATTTTTATTATATTTTAATTCCGAGTATTAGTACATCATCAATCTGGTTAAATTTGCCTCTCCACAACTCAAAACTTTGATCGAGTAATTCTTTCTGCTCAGCTAAAGGTTTTTCATGATTTTTAATTAATAATTCCCTGAAAGGTTTATACATTAATTTCATCCCTTTTTCACCACCAAATTGATCAATATAACCATCAGTAAACATATAGAATAGATCCCCTTTTTTATATTTAAAATAATGGTTTTTAAATGCTTCTGCTTCACCTAATATATGAATTCCAATTGGCATCCTGTCTGGTTTATATTCAATTAGTTCGCTGTTTCTGATTACAAATAAAGGCGAATTAGCACCGGCAAACTGAATTTCGCTTTTCTTTTTATTTATAATAATAAGAGCCATATCCATGCCATCTTTGCTTTCACCATACTCACCTGTCTGGTGTAACGATTTAATTACACTTGATCTCAGATTATCGAGCACTTGGTATGGTTCATTAATTTCGTTTTTATTGGCAATTTCGTTTAAAAAAGTTATTCCCATCATGCTCATAAAAGCACCTGGCACTCCGTGCCCTGTACAATCTGATACAGCGATTATTATTTTTTCATCAATTTCCGAAAGCCAGTAAAAATCGCCACTAACAATATCCCGGGGTTTATATAAAATAAAATAATCACTAACATTTTTGTCTAATACCTCAGTTGTTGGTAATACAGCGGTTTGAATTCTTTTTGCATATCTTATACTATCTGTTATAACTTTATTTTGATGTTGAATTTGATCTCGTTGTTGTTCTGCAATATTTTTCTGTCTTTCAATTTCATCTCTTTGAGATTCGATTTCTTCTTTTTGTTGCAGGATTGCTTCATTTTTAGATTTCAATTCGATATTCGATCTTTTTTTCTCACGGTAATTTTTAAATATGAAGAAAGCAAGCAGAATCATTAAAATAAAACCAATAATAAAGGAGTTTTTAATTATTTTTTGTCGTTGAATTTCTGCCTTATGTCTTTCCTCTTCTTGTATTCTTTCAAATTCTTGTTGTCTTTGCTTTTTATCAAACTCATATTGCATTTCCAGCTTTGTAATTGCCTTAACATTTAAACTATCCTTTAATTGGGAATATAAGTTTTGATACTTAAGGGCATTTTGATAATTGTTCATTTGTGAATAAAGGTTTGCTAAACTTGAATAGCTTTCCTTTAAATCATTTCTTAAATTTTGTTCTTCGGCAATTTTAACACTATTTAAAATGTAGTTTTTACCGTTTTTTAAATCGCCAAGCGCTATGTATGTATTTCCAATAAAACGGTAAATAGTTGCAAGTCTTGCATTATCGTTAATTTGTTTTTTCAGTTCTTCAGCTTGTTTTAAAAAAGCCAGTGCCATTGAGTATTTCTTCTGATCGAAATATATTTTTCCTATTTCGGCAATAGAGTTGGCAATACCATGCTTATTGCCAGTTTCTTCATTAATTTTTAAAACTTGCTGACTATAATCTAAAGCTTTTTCAAAATTCCCGGAATTATAATAAATTGATGCAAATTCGTTTAAACAGAGTGTGATACCGGTTTTATTTCCGGTAGAGGAAGCAATTTGCTGATAAATTTCATATGATTTTTCAGTATTGTTTAATGCTTTTTCATATTCAAACATTTCCTTATATAGCCTGGCAATATTTAATAAAATCCATCCCATGCCATCCTGGTAATTCACTTCTTCATAAAACTTCAGGGCTTTCAGGTCATACTCAATAGCTTTTTCATATATTCCGTAAATTCGATATATACTTCCTAAGTTTGTTAAAGAACGGGCAATTTCTTTTTTATCGTTAATAATTTCATTTAAACGGAGAGCTTCTTTATAATATTCAAGTGCTGTTTCATATTCACCTTTTAATTGGTAAGTATTACCTAACCGGTTATTAGCAATACCTAAACCTTTATTATCATCAAACTTTTTTCTTAAAGTAATGGCATTTTCAAGGTATAAAATGGCATTTTCATAGTCGTTATTTAAATAATAGGCAAATCCCAGGTCATAAGTTGCCCTTGCTTCGAATGATGAAAGATCATTTTCCTGGCTAATAATTAATGCCTCACGGGCATATTCGATAGCTTTTTCCGGATCAATATTTGTGTATTCAGCAGATAAATCGAGCAATATTTCAATTCTCTGAACGCCTTCTTTATTTAACAAGATATTTTTGAGACTATCAATATTTCCAGGGAAAGTATTAAATAAGATTTGAAATGTAAATAAAAACAGGAGATTGAATTTTTTAATCATAAGGTTAATGAATTATTATATGATTATTTATTTTTAATATGTTTATCTAAAAACACTATCATTGCACGATAAAAGTCAAACCTGTTTTCTTCGTTTCTAAAACCGTGGCCTTCATTATCTTTTACCATATATTCTACTTCAACTCCTCTTTTTTTCATGGCCTCAACCATTTGATCCGATTCAATTTTATTTACCCTGGGATCGTTTGCTCCCTGTGCAATAAAAAGAGGCGCTGTAATTTTATCGGCGTGGAAAACAGGTGAAGTTGCCTTAAGTCGTAAACTATCTTTTTCAGGATCACCTATTGTTTCATACATCATTATTCTTAATGGTTCCCAGTATGGTGGTATATTTTCTAAAATTGTAAATATATTAGATACTCCTACGTAGTCTACACCACAACAATAAAGGTCCGGAGTGAAAGCTAAACCGGCAAGTGTTGCATAACCACCGTAACTTCCGCCATATATGGCAACTTTATTTTTATGTGCAATTCCTTCTTCAATTAACCATTCAACTCCATCGGTAATATCATCTTGCATTTGTAATCCCCATTGCCCGTAACCAGCTTCTTTAAATGTTCTTCCGTATCCTGTCGAACCTCTGAAGTTCATTTGAAATACAGCATAACCACGATTTACCAGGAATTGAACCTCGGGATCAAATCCCCAGAAATCCCTAGCTGTGGGTCCTCCATGCGGATGAACGACAACAGGTATTTTTTTTGGTTTTTGCCCAATTGGTATAGTTAAATAACCATGAATAGTTAGACTGTCTCTCGATAAATATTTTATGGGTTTCATTTCAGCCATATTTTCTTCTTTTAACCACGGTGCAATATCATGCAACTTCATTAATTTGTCATTTTTATAATCGAAAAAATAATAAGAACCCCTTGTTTTATCGCTGAATGTACGAACAATGAATTTATCCTCGTTTAAGTTTTCCGAGATTATTCTTATTTCATATTTTCCCAAATCTTTGTCGACCCTGTTATAAATATCTTCAGCTTCTTTGTCAAAGAAAAAATGATGTTTTTTATCAGTATAATAACTAATACTGGTAAGTACTTTTCTCTTTCTTGAATAATTTAAATTATATACATCAACTTCATCATTTTTAAATATGGTTTCCAATTCTTCACCTTCAGAAATATTAAATAGAATTATTTCACTCTTGTCTCTTCCAATGTTTGATGAAGCATAAATATGCTTATTATCGAAATCGAAAAATAGTGGATTAAGCTGGTCTTTATAGTTTGTTGTTAGTACAGGGCGAAATTTATCTTGTTCTGTTTCACGGTATAATATACTGGTTTCAAGACCTTTAATTGAAACCGCAGCCCTTAGTTTCCCATTATGATCGGTAAGCCATCCAATGATATCTCCCGGATTTATGGCTAATAATTCTAATTCGCCTGTTACAATATTTAATCGGTAGGGATCGAATACTGTTTTATCTCTTTTATTTAAACCAATAATTACATATTCCGGGAAATCCACTAATTCATCAATAATTGTGGTTCTTACACTATCAAAAACGGTAAGTCCTTTAAGATTTGATCCATCGTAATCAACACCATATAGATGAAAATTTTCATCTCCACCCGTATCTTTTAAATAAAGTATTCTTTTATTATTAGCCCAGAAGTATCCGGCAATATCCCTGTCGGTTTCCCAGGTTACTTGTATGGCCGAGTCACTGCCTATTTTTTGTACAAATACATTCATCCTGTTTTTATATGGAGACATAAAAGAAAAATAATCCCCTTCGGGTGAGATATGAAAATTATCTTTTTCAGGATTTTTAAAAAAGTCTTCTAAAGGAATTAAAGGTATTTCTTTAATTGTTTGATCACAATTGTTTACTAGCATATAAACACTTAATAAAAAAAATATTATTAAATTTTTCATGATTATAATTTTTTAAAGCTCGTTTAAAAGTATGAAAAAATATAAATATAAACCTGATTTTTATTAAGATTTAATAAACAATTATCTTTTTTCTTTAAAGAATTGTTTTAATAGTAAAACGCATTCATTTTCCAATACACACTGAATTACTTGTGTTTTAGGATGTAATATGTAATTTTTAATTTTTGAATAACCTTTTTTTTCATCTCTAGCTCCATATACCAGTTTTCCTATTTGTGCCCAGGCGATAGCTCCGGCACACATTATACAAGGTTCGATTGTAACATAAATAGCACATTCATTTAAATATTTGCTTCCAATATAATTCGAGGCAGAAGTGATAGCTAACATTTCAGCATGGGCTGTTGCATCATTTAATGTTTCAACCGAATTATAAGCTTTTGCTATAATTTTATTTTCCGACACAATAACAGCGCCTACAGGTACTTCATTATTATTTAATGCCTTTTCAGCTTCTTTTAAAGCTATTTTCATAAAATATTCGTCAGAAAAAATATCATCCATATTAGGTGAATATAACTATGTTGTTTATTTTTGATGAATGGTCTTAGGGGCTGTCTTAAAAGTCTGTTATCAGCCACCAAAACACGAAAATACTAAGATTCACAAAGTTATAATATTTTGATATATAATATTTTGTGTGTCTTCGAGCCTTAGTGGCATTATCATAAATTTAAGACTTTTGAGACAACCCTTTATTTTATGCAAATTTATAAAACTTATTGATATGTACAGAACTCATACATGCGGAGAACTTAGAATAAATGATGTGAATAAAACTGTAAAACTTGCCGGATGGGTGCAGCGCATAAGGGAATTTGGCGGAATGACCTTTATTGATTTACGCGACCGCTATGGAATTACACAATT
>JAFGQQ010000212.1 GCA_016935595.1 Bacteroidales bacterium | reverse complement strand
ATACTTTCACGCGATTCTTCTATGCCAAAACCATTCCCTTTTAATATTTCTTCATAGGTTTTTGTATGAAGATCTGTAAAACCACCGCTAAATTCAATTTCTTCGCCTTCAATGGTAATTGACCTGAAAGTCCTTTGGTCTTTTACTTTAACTTCTTCAGGAATTGCATTGAAATCAACACTTAAATACCAGCGTACCCTGGCTTGTTCCATTTCAAGATATCCTGCCGCACGTTTAGGTTCGGCAATATGCACAACATTCTTCTTTACTTTTCCGAAAATATATGTTAGCATATCGAAAAAATGTACACCAATATTGGTGGCTATTCCTCCTGATTTTTGCTCATCTGCCTTCCAGCTAGTAAAATACCAGTGTCCGCGTGATGTGATATATGTTAAATCTATATTATATACTTTATTTTTCGGCCCTTTCTTTATTTTTTCCTTTAATTCAATAATACTGGGATGTAACCGAAGCTGTAAAATATTAAATATCTTTTTACCGGTTTCCTTTTCAACTTCTTTTAAAGCATCAATATTCCAGGGATTTAAAACCAATGGTTTTTCGCATATTGCATCTGCCCCGTTTTTCAATGCAAACCTGATATGTGCATCGTGCAGGTAATTAGGTGTACATATACTTACATAATCAACTTTTTTCTCTGTTCTTTTTAATTTATCAACATGGCGGTCAAACCGCTCAAATTCAATAAAAAAATCAGAATTCGGAAAATAGCTGTCAATAATACCAACGCTGTCATTTTTATCTAACGCGCAAACCAGTTCATTTCCTGTTTCTTTAATAGCTTTCATATGGCGAGGCGCTATAAAACCCGCTGCTCCCATTAATGCAAAATTTTTCATATAATATATCATTATTTATTTAGGAGCTGTTTTAATTTTTGTGAATCTTAGTGCTTTGGTGTTTTAGTGGCATTAAAATTATAAGAAAATTGCCACAAACCTGCCTGCCGGCAAGGAAGGGACACTAAATCACCAAATTTTCACCAAGAAAAAATTAAAAACCATCATAATTTAAGAAATTAAAACAACTCCTTAGATTTTAAAAACCCTGTTATTTTCTAATTTATATTTTTCTCCGCTTTCTTTACAAACAGCAATACCTTCCTTATTAAATTCAAGCCGGTGGCCATAATCGCTCATCCAGCCAACTTGCCTTGCGGGATTACCAACAACCAGGGCATAGGGTAACACATCTTTTGTAACAACTGCACCGGCCCCAACAAATGAATATTCACCAATTGTATTCCCGCAAATGATTGTTGCATTTGCACCGATTGATGTCCCCTTTTTTACCAGGGTTTTTGCATATTGGTCTTTTCGGATAATTGCACTCCTTGGATTTATAATATTTGTAAAAACCATTGATGGCCCAAGGAATACATCATCTTCACATATTACTCCTGTATAAATTGATACATTATTCTGCACTTTAACATTATTTCCTAAAACCACATCAGGAGAAACCACAACGTTTTGGCCAATATTACAATTGTTCCCAATTTTACTCCTGGTCATAATATGCGAAAAATGCCAGATTTTTGTGCCTTCACCTACCTGGCAACCTTCATCTATTACTGCTGTTGCGTGGGCAAAATATTTACTCATTTAAAATATTCTTTTATTGAGGATGTAATATAAAATAATTGCTCTTCATCCAATTCGGTATGCATGGGCAATGATAACACTTTTTTTACCAACTCTTCAGAAACCGGTAATTTTAAATTTAAAGCTCCAAATTTCTGAAATGCTTTTTGTTTATGCAAAGGAATCGGATAATAAATCATGGAAGGAATACTTTTACTCTGTAAATAATCCTTCAATTTATCTCTTTGATCATTTTCAACTTGCACTGTATATTGATGAAACACATGGCTTGAATTACTTGTTCTTTTCGGAATTTCTATACCTGGAATTTTCCCTAATTGTTCATCATAAAAACCGGCCACTTTTTGCCTTGCTTCATAATATTGATCTAAATATTTAAGTTTTTCGCTAAGAATAGCTGCCTGAATACCATCCAGCCTGGAATTTACGCCTATCCGGTCATAATGGTACTGTACCTTCATTCCATGATTTGCAATTAACCTGAGTTCCTGTGCCAGTTTTTCGTTATTTGTATAAATTGCCCCCCCGTCTCCATAACAACCAAGGTTTTTTGAAGGGAAAAATGATGTACAACCAATATCTCCGATTGTCCCGCTTTTTTGTTTATGGCCATTCGAAAAATAAAAATCGGACCCAATCGATTGTGCTGCATCTTCAACAATATATAAATTGTGTTTTCCGGCAATATTAATTATTCCCTCCATATTGGCATTTTGTCCGAATAAATGAACAGGAATGATCGCTCTTGTTCTTTTTGTAATTGCTTTTTTAATTTCATTCGTATCAATTAAAAAAGTATCCGGGTTAACATCAACTAACACCGGAGTTAATCCCAGTAAAGCAATAACTTCAACCGTAGCAATAAAAGTAAAGGTTGAAGTAATAACTTCATCCCCCGGTTTTAATTCTAAAGCCATTAAAGCTATCTGCAAGGCATCTGTACCATTGGCACAAGCAATTACATTCTTAACATTGAGATATTTCGCAAGTTCGTCTTCAAATCTTTTAACCTGTGGACCTTTAACAAAAGCTGTCGAATCAATTACATTTTGAATAGCCTGATCAATTTCTTTCTTTATTTTTAAATACTGACCATACAGGTCAACCATTTTTATTTCTTTCATTAATCTTGATAAATTGAAGGAACGAAAATACAAAATTCGAGCTATTTAATAAAACCATATAAATATGTATTTATTATTTTAACTTTTTTTAATAAATTTGATAATAACACACAAACCATAAATCAATTAAATATGACTTCCCGGAATAAAATTTCTCGCAGAAAATTTATAACAAAATCTGCACAAGTTACGGCAGGTTTAGCTGTTTTACCTTATATTAATTGCAAAGGTATTCATGTAACACATCCACTAAAAAGAACATTAGGACGAATTGGATTTGAAGCAACAACTCTTGGTTTAGGAGGTCAGGCTTCTATACAATGGACTCCAAGCAATGTTGATCCGGTTCAAATCATTTTAAAAGCATTTAAACTGGGAATCAACTATTTTGACACATCTAATCTTTACGGGCCAAGCCAGCTGAATTACAGCAATGCATTTAAAGAATTAAAATTGATTCCTAATATAACCGGATATAATAAAATCTTAAGAAAATCAATCTTTTTAACCAGCAAAACACACCTGAGATACGCCAAAGGAATAGAGACATCAGAAGGAGTAAATAACTGGACAAACGGAAAAGAAGGAACAGAAACCATTGATGATTTAAAGCGTTCTCTCTCACAAATTTTTGGTGATAGTGAGGGATATTATCCTCCAGGTGCATATCTTGATATGGTTCTAATTCATAGTGTCTCAAATATGAATGATGTGGATGCAGTTTACGAGGGATATGAAAATCCCGATCCCAAAGCAGAAAGAATCGGAGCTTTGGCTGCATTATTAGATTATCGTGATGGTTCAAATAAAACCGGATTAAATCCAAAAGAAGAAAAATTAATCAATCATATTGGTTTTTCGGGACATTATTCCCCGCCTGTGATGATAGAAATGATGCAACGCGATACAAGGAATATTCTTGACGGACTATTAGTGGCAATCAATTCTAACGATAAATTAAATTTTAATATGCAAAACAATGTTATCCCTGTTGCTAAAGCAAAAAATATGGGAATAATTGGGATGAAAGTGTTTGCAGATGGTGCCATGTATGCTAAAAATGCCGAATGGTCGAATAATCCCGATCATGTTTATCGAAACGTGGGCAGTCCTGATTTACCCAGCAGACCATTGATTGAATATACTTTAACCACCCCTGGCATAAACACTGCAATAATTGGGATTGGCCAAATAGATAACGATAACTCTTCAAATTGCCAGTTAAGTCAGAATTTATCAGGAGCTCAGATATTGCCAGATGGATTATCGGAAAACGACAGAATAGAAATTGAAAAATTGACAAAAAACATCAAAGATGGGAATACCAATTATTTTCAGGCTCCAAAACAAGATCTCACAGGTGTTACTCAACCTGAAATTGTGCAAAAGATAGAAAATAATAAAAGAAAAATTGTATTAAGCTGGCATACTTCTTATGCAGGAATTAATCCAATTGACCAGTATGAAATTTGGAAAGATAATCAATTAATTGCCAATATTAAACATAAACCGCAAACCACAAAGAATCCTTTTGTTTTTGAAGAAATTATTAATGATAAAAATTCACACAATTACCTGATTAAAACTGTTGATAAAGCTGATAATAAAGCAGAATCTGAATCATTAAATATAAAAGCAATAAGTTAAAATTCACCTATTAATAATTGATTTTCTGGAATTGGTATCTTATTTTTAATTTTTACCATTAATAAAAACGCTTAAGTTATGAAGCCCGTAATCAATAGCACACAATTTGGCAGTATTGAAATTGAAGGTGAAATTTATACACACGACATAGTTATCAGGTTGAGCGGAAAAATTAAAAAGAGAAAGAAAAAATTATCGAAAGAAAAGTATGGCACTTCGCATAAGGT
>JAFGQQ010000211.1 GCA_016935595.1 Bacteroidales bacterium | reverse complement strand
TATTGGCATTAACTGCCACTGCTACCAATAAAGTAGCTGAAGACATTCAGGAAAAGTTGAAATTTATAAATAAAAATATAATAAAATCAGGCTATGAAAGAAAAAACTTAATTTACCTCGTAAGAAATGTTGAAGACAAAAATAATTATATTCTTACTGTTTTACAGAAAATTAAAGGTAGCGGAATTATATATGTGAGAAACCGGAAAAAAACAAAAGAAATTGCAAATTATTTATTAAATCATAAAATTCCGGCAAGTTATTATCATGCCGGATTAAAAACCAATACAAGGAGCGAAAGACAAAACAACTGGAATTCCGGTATAACAAGGATTATTGTTGCCACCAATGCTTTTGGAATGGGTATTGATAAACCAGATGTTAGGTTTGTTATTCATTACGACTTGCCTGATTCTGTAGAGGAATATTACCAGGAGGCGGGACGTGCAGGCAGAGACGGGAAAAAATCATACGGAGTTCTGCTATTTAATAATTCCGATAACTTATCGGTAAAACAACGAATTAGAAATAATTTTCCTGACATCGATACTATAAAAAAAGTATACCAGGCTTTGGGTAATTATTTAAAAGTGCCCATTGGGGGAGGGAAAGGAAATGCATATGATTTTAATCTGGCAACTTTCGCTTCTAATTATAATTTAAATATAAGAATTGCTTATAGTAGCCTTAAATTTTTAGAAAGGGAAGGTTATATTGAGCTTACCGAAGATATTGATAATCCTTCAAGGGTACATTTTATAGTTAACAGGGACGATTTATATAAATTCCAGGTAGCAAATGCAAATCTGGATGGTTTTATTAAATTATTATTACGCTCGTATACAGGTATATTTAACGAATATGTTAATATAAATGAAGAGATACTGGCAAAAAGGGCAAATATAACCAGGGATATGGTTTATGAATTTTTAGTTATGCTTAGTAAATTTAAAATAATTAATTATATTCCTCAAAAAAAGACTCCACTAGTGGTTTATACAGAAGAAAGGCTGGATGATAAAAATTTACGAATTTCGAAAGAAAATTACAAAGACAGGAAGGAACGATATTTGGAAAGATTAAATGCATTACTCGATTATGCTTCCAACAAGACAAAATGCCGCAATATGATTTTATTAAATTATTTTGGGGAAAAAGATACATATCGCTGCGGACAATGCGATAACTGTAATATAAGAAATGAACTAGGATTGAGCGAATATGAATTCAATAAAATTCTTAAAGAAATTAAGAAAAAACTCAAAGAAACGCCACATTTACTCAACGAGCTGGTTAATTCCATCAACCAGCCAAACGAAAAAACTATTAAAGTAATACAATGGTTACTGGATAATGATAAACTTAAGTATGATAAAGAAAATAAGCTGGAGTGGCATTAAATAGAGAAATCTGAAAATCTCACAAAAAACATTCCTGCGGAAGCAGAAATAAATTGCTTTTTAGTAACCTAACATTTTTGGATTCCTGTTTTTAAAGGAATGTTACAATCCTTTTAGACAAATTCTTGTGAATGTTATTTTTGGTAGGTAGAAAATGCGAATAACACTTAATATAAAATTCACATCTAAACCTGTTTACATTTAACCGTTTTCATACATATTTTATTTGATAACAATTAACAAATTTAAATATAAAGATTTATTGAAAATGAAAAAAATATTTTTAATTTTAAGCCTTTGGATTCAAGGGGAAATGAAAGATTGAGTGCCTCAATTTCATATAGCTAAAGATTTATGAGAAAGAATATTATCAATAATTCTGAAAATTGGAAAAATAATATGAACGATATTACAGTAGAAGGATAGCTCCAATCAATTTAATTAACTATAAGCCAATGCAATATATCTTTGCAAATAATTTCGATAAAAATAAAAAATCATAACATGAGATTTAATACATACATCCGTTCAACCATTATCACTGCATTAAATATTTTTATTCCCCCCTTTATAATTCATGCCCAGGTACCATATAGTGGTTCCGGTAACTGGCTGGAACTGGATGGTGCCAATGACTACGCATCAATAGCAGACAATTCTTCACTGGATATAGGAAACGGTGAAACAGAGGACTTTACGATTGAATGTTTTTTTTATATTCCGGATCTTGACGGAACCGGTACACAAACACTTATATTTAAAAACACATCTTATAACCTTTACCTTATACTCAGCAACACCGAGCAGGACCGGATAATTTTCCGGATTTATTATAGCGGTGCAGATTACTTTTATGTTGCACATTTTGTTGATTTTTCAGTTGGCTGGCATCATGTGGCTGCAAGTTATGATAATGAATATTTAACAGACTATGATGCAATGCAGGTTTTTCTGGATGGAACAAGGGTAGTAAATGCAAGCAACTTTGAAATTACACCCGGAATTTACAATTCCAGTAGTACATTATATATTGGCTCATATGGTGGGACAAATACTTATGACGGTATGATTGATGAAGTGAGGATCTCCGATAACATAAGATACGGTGCGACATATACAGTTCCGTCTTCTAACTTTTCTATTGACGGAAATACCATTGCATTATGGCATTTTAGTGAAACCGAAGGTTCAACATCATTTGCCGATTCATCATCAAATAACAATACGCTTACCGGAAGTAATGGAGCACAGACCTCTCCGAATGCAGCCCCAACCGTTATTTCTGCAATTGCCGATGTAACGGTTTATGAAAATTCCCCTGATTCGCTTAATCATTCTGATTTGAATTTGGTGTTTGATGATGATGAAGAAGGCAGTATTTTAACGTTTTCAATACTAAGTAACACAAACTCTTCTCTTGTCACTCCAACAATAAACGCTTCAGACAGCACGCTCGATTTGAGTTTTGCCGCTAATTCGAACGGAAGTGCAACAATTACGGTTCGCGCTTCTGACAGTAGCAATTTATTTATTGATGATATTTTTACAGTTACTGTATTACCTGGAAGTATTACTATAACCTCCCCCAATGGTGGAGAAAACTGGCTGGCAGACAGCACTTATGATATAGTATGGACGTCTAACGGAACATCTGGAAATGTGCATATCGAATATTCAACCGATAATGGTTCAAACTGGACAGATATTATTGCCAGTACGCCGGATGACGGAGTACATTCCTGGACAATACCAAATACACCTTCCAGTAATTGTTTGGTAAAAATAAGTGACATGGATGGTAGTCCTTCAGATAACAGTAATGCTGTATTTACAATTTCAGACCTTACCCCGGCTACTCCGCAAAACCTAACTGCCACAGCCGGAGATGGTAAAATAACACTTCACTGGGATGCAAATATAGAGGGAGACTTGTATAAATACAACATTTATAGGGATACTTTTCCATACCCGGATATTTTAATTGATAGTGTTGTTGGTTCACCTCCTGATACTTTTTATATAGACACAGATGTAATTGCCTGGAAAACATACGGTTATCGAATTACAGCTGTTGATATTGCAGGAAATGAAAGTGACTTTTCTGATGAAATGGGAGCATTACCATATGACATTACGAAAGACTCCCTTGCCCTTATTACATTGTACGACAGCACCAATGGTGACGGATGGGCATATAATACTAACTGGAAAACAG
>JAFGQQ010000210.1 GCA_016935595.1 Bacteroidales bacterium | reverse complement strand
TTTATTGTAAGTATAAATACGTATTTTAAATTAGTTTTTATACTGTTTTTTGAAATATATAATTTAAATATTTTTACAACATATTTAATAATAATTTATAAATTATATGAAGAAAAAGAGGCTGTTTCAACGGATTAAATTTAATTCACCTTAAATATAACTTTCCACACATGACTTTTAATTGGTTATAACAATTCCGCGACAGCCTCTTTATTTAACTTTCTGCTGTGAATTTTTAATAACTTAACACAACTTTATATTGATGTTAGTTTTGAAATGAAATGATTTTCTTTTTTTTACTTTAAATCATTCAGGAGTTCTTGTGCATTCTTTTTATAGCGGGAATTTTTCAATATTATTTCTTTCAATCCTAATTTTGCTTTTTCTATATCGCCATTTTTTAAATATGCCAGGTTTAAATACCAGTTCGATTGTTCATAATAATCATTTACCGGATATTGAATTAAGAATTTAAAATTATCAATGGCTTCATCAAAACGGTTAGTTTCTAACTGGCTTACAGCTAAAAAGAATATAATACCCGGGCAGTCAGTATTTGTAATTAAACGGTTTTCAATAATTTCAATTGTTTTTTCATAATCTTTTTTGTCGTAATAGCGCATGGCTTCGGTAAGAATCATATAGTCATCAACCGATAAATTCTTAATCGGACTTTCGGTTGGAACGCCTCTGCTATATTCAACTAAATCGTTTTTGTAATGATCGAAGTATGCAAGATAAAGTTTATCTGTGTTTGTCTTGCTTGTAAGAAATATTATGGAGCCAATGCCAATAAGTATTATAATGATTGCTGCGTAGGCTAATATTCTTCTATAATTGGTTTTTAAAATAACAGGTTCAGGAATTTGTTTGTCGATTTCTTTAAGTTGTTGAATAAAACTCTCTTCACCCGATTTTTCTATACCTTCAACAATAATCTTAAAGTTTCTATAATCATTTGCGAATTCTTTATCCTCATTTAGTTTTTTTTCAAAGTCAATTATTTCTTGCTCGCTTAAATTATTGTTTATATAATCGGCAAATAAATTATATTTTTCTTGCGAAATTCCCATTTTAATTAAAAAATTGTTCTTTTTTATAATTCGATTTTATAATAGACTCTAGTTTTTTAAAGCATTTATATTTTTGGGTTTTTAATGAATCAATGTTTTTATAATCAAGCAGGTCCATCATTTCTTCGTATTTTCTTTTTTCAAAATAGAACATAGTTAGCAATTTTATACAGCTTTCATTCAACTCTTGAATCGATTCTTTTATGGCTTTTTTCATTGTTTCTTCATTATCTTCTTCGCTATTGTCATCATTAACAACTTTTAAATTCGGAATTTCTATAGAGCTGTCAATCCGTTTTTCCCTTCTGAATTCATTATTTATCAGGTTCCTGCCAATTTGAAATAAATAGGTTTTAAAATCAACATCAAGGTTTACTAATTTTTTATTAAGTACATTTTTGTAAAAAGCTAAGAATGACTCCTGGTATATTTCTTTTGCCAACTCGGTTGAAATATTATACTTTTTATAGGCAAAAGCCATAAATTGATTCCGGTATTCCTGGTACAACTCAGAAATTACCTTTTCATTCCTGTTTCTCACTTCCTGTATAAGGAGCTTATTATCCATTCAAGCAAGAATTTTATTTTAAAAAACCGCCTGAATTTAAGGATTTTTTCTGAAAACTCGATTGTTTCCATAGGTTTAATTCAATTAATATATTTTCTGATTATTCATATTTCTTAAGCAGAAAAGTAACTTGAGTTTTATAAAATAAAAGTTAATAATTATAATTTGAATTTTTTAATTTTTGCGATTAAATTAACCCTTGATATTCCTAATATTTCGGCTGCTTTAGTCCTGTTCTGGTTTGTAAATTCTAATACATTTTTAATATGATTTTTTTCAATTTGTTCTAAAGGACCGGGCATCTCAGAATTGGTATTATCAAACTGGTTTATATTTTCAAGGAAATAATTAGGCAATGATTTTTTTCTTATTTCATTAGCCGATTCAATAATAATTGCACTATTGATAATATTCATTAGTTCCCTTACATTTCCCGGGAATGAATAATTATTTAAACATATCATTACCTGGCTTGAGATTTTGTTTATGTTTTTATTGTATTTTTTGTTAAATTTTTTTAAAAAATAATTAGAAAGCAAAGGAATATCATTTTTCCGTTCGCGTAATGGAGGCAGGTTAATTGAATTAATGTTAAGCCTGAAGAAAAGATCTTTCCTGAAATTTCCGTTATTTATTTCTTCATACAGGTTTTTATTTGTAGCTGCAATTATCCTTACATTAACTTTAATGTTCTTGGTCGATCCTAATTTATAAAATTCTTCTTCCTGTAAAACTCTAAGAAGCTTAACTTGCATAGGAAGATCCAATTCACCTATTTCATCAAGAAAAAGGGTTCCATGATTGGCTTCTTCAATAAATCCTTTTTTATCTTTAATTGCACCTGTAAAAGCACCTTTTTCATGACCAAAAATTTCAGAAGCAAATAGGTCGTGTGCAAAAGATCCTGCATTTACAGCAACGAATTTATTATCACGACGGTTACTTATTTTATGGATTGCTTCTGCTATCAGTTCTTTTCCTGTCCCGCTTTCACCCCATATCAATACGCTATTATCGGTTTTTGCAAATTTTTCAACAAAATGCAATATTTTTAGCATTGTTTCATCGGCAGTGATAATGTCTTTAAATATTTCTTTGTGTTTTAATGTATCGAATGACAAGGTTTTAATTGATTCGTCAGGGATGTTTATTTTTACCGTATTTAAAGCATTATCAATTGTTTGAAGTAATTTCTCCTCATCAATTGGTTTTAGCATATAGTCGTATGTGCCTAATTTCATCGCAGATATGGCCAAATCAATGTCTTCAACTCCGGTAAGTACTATGGTTATAATTTTAATTCCGTGTTCCTTAATATACTTAAGTATGTCCAAACCCGTAATGTTGGGCATATCCATATCCAGAATAAGAATATCAAAATTTTCTTTTTGAAGAATTTCGTAAGCTTTTTTACTATCCTGGAGAGTAGCAACATCAAACCTGCCTGTTTGCAGTATAAATATTTTTAAAAAATTAAGTACAGACTGATTATCATCAATAATAAGTATTCTTGTCATAATGCTCATTTAACCGGAATGCAAATTGTAAAAGTTGTACCTTTTCCCAATTTGGAACTTACCTCAATGGTTCCATTATGTTCATTAATAATGCCATAAGAAATTGAAAGTCCCAAACCAATTCCTCCTTCTTTTCTTTTAGTTGTGAAAAACGGATCAAATATATTACTTTTTGTTTTTGCATCCATACCAATTCCATTATCCTTTATCATTATTTTCACCAGGTTATTTTTTTCTATATAATCTGTCTGGATATTAATTTCGCCTTTCTCTTTATTAATAGCTTCTGAAGCATTCGTAATTATATTTAACAATACCTGTTCCAGTTTTGAAACACTGCCGTTAAATGTTGGAATATCAGGGTTGAGTGATGTTGATATATTAATGTTTTTTGTGATCTGATTTTTAGTTAACCTGATTGTATTTTTAATTAAATCATTAATGTATATTGTATCAGTATGTAAATTTTCGTCTTTCCGTGCGAATGTTCTTAAATCTCCAACAATTTTTTTTAACCGTATTGACCCATTATAAATATCTTCTACTAAGATTTTAATATTTTCTTTAAAAATATCATAATTTAGCCTTGCAATTTTTAAATCGGGCTGCTGGCTGTATTTTTCATCTAATATCGGGTATATGTCGTTAAAAGCTTCTTTTATAATTTTAATATTGCCCAATATAAAAGTATTCGGATTATTTATTTCATGTGCAACTCCTGCAACAACCTTTCCGAGTGAAGCTAATTTATAAGATTCGATAAGCTGCGATTCCATTTCTTTCTC
>JAFGQQ010000022.1 GCA_016935595.1 Bacteroidales bacterium | reverse complement strand
TCTTCAATTGGTTTCCAGTTATCGGGTGATTTCATTCCCCTGCCTCCGCTTACTACAATTTCCGCATCGGTTAATAATATTTGCCCGGTTACTTTTTGTACATCCTGTACTTTAGTTTTTATTATTGAATTGTCTATTTCCGGTGCAATATTTTCTATTGACGCTTTATTTTCTGTTGGAATCAGTTCGAATGAATTTTGGGCTAAAGTAATAATTTTAATATCGGATTTAATAGCAACCTGGGCGAATGCTTTCCCTGAAAACACTTTTTTATAAACAACAAACGGGTTAACACTTACAGGCAGCTTTGTTACTCCAGAACCAATTCCTGCCTTTAATTTAACAGAAAGACGGGGGGCAACGGCTTTGCCGGTATTGTTATTGGCAATAACAATTACTTTTGCGTCAATTTTTTTTGCTATTTGTTCAATTACCGAAGCATATGCCATGCTGTCGATGTCTTTAAGTTCAGCCTTGCTTGCATTTATAATTTTATCAGCTCCATAATTTCCAAGCTTTTTTAGTTCATCTTCAGAAACATTTCCAATTGATAAAGCTATGGCAGAAGAACCAAGCATTTCAGCTATTTTTTTTCCGTACGATACTAATTCAAATGACAATTTTTTAAATTTGCCATCCCAGTTTTCGGTATATATTAATACTGACATATTTTTTTATTTTAGGGTTCTGAAAAAATGATTAAAGTACTTTAGCTTCATTTTGAAGCAGGTTAACAAGCTCCTTAATATTATCGGGCTCAATAAATTTGCAGGGAGGTTTAGGATGAGGCACTTCAAATTGCACAATTTCAGTAAGAGGTTCAATATTAACAGGTTCAATAACTTTTATTGGTTTTGTGCGGGCCATCATAATTCCACGCATAGCGGCAATCCTCGGTTCTTTTGCAATTCCTTTCTGAACAACAGCCACAAATGGGGCAGGAACAATAACTGTTTCTTTACCACCGTCAATTTCCCGGTTAATAACTGCCTGTGCGTTTTCAAAAGATAATCCTGAAACGGCGCTTACAGATGGTATATTTAATAATTCGGCAATCATTGAACCAACATTTGATCCATTATAATCAGCTGATTCAATTCCACAAATAATTACATCAAATTGTTCTTTTTTAAGAACTTCAGCAATTTGCGAAGCAACGTAAAATGCATCATTAGTTTGGGTGTTTATCCTTATTGCATCATCGGCCCCTATTGCCAAAGCTTTTCGAATGGTTGGTTCTGAATCTGCTAACCCAACATGGGCAACCGTAACACTTTGTATTCCGTTTTTTGGGTCTTCTTTTAATTCAAGGGCACGGGTTAATGCAAGTTCATCCCAGGGATTGATAATCCATTGAATACCGGCAGGGTCTAATTTTTTGTTGTTATCTGTAAATTTGACCTTTGTAGTTGTGTCCGGTACATTACTAATACAAACTAAAATTTTCATTGTTATTTATTTAGATAATTAGTTTTTAAAAGGCGGCGCAAAATAATAAACAATTCTTAAATATTAAAAGTTATGCAGTATTTTTATTTAATTTGGATATTTATTCATTTCTAAGAAGGGTTTTAAATAAAAAAACAGGTTTTAGAACCTGTTTTTTTATTTTATGCCTGGGCAGTTGGCCCACCAAAATTCATTGGTAAAACAGGGCCTCCCGTTCCTTCTATCGACTTAATAACACCATGCATTGACTCATATTTTTCTATATTGTCTTGTAAGGCTTTCATGAACCTTTTAGCATGCTCAGGGGTTAAAATTATGCGCGATTTAACATCGGCTTTATTAACACCCGGCATAACCCTTACAAAATCAATAACAAATTCGGCGCTTGAATGAGTAATAATTGCAAGGTTTGAATATATTCCCTGTGCAATCTCTTCTTTCAGTTCAATATTAAGTTGATTTTTAGGTATTTTATCTTCCATAATTGTTAATCTTCAATTTCAATTATATCTTCAGATTTTTTAGATTCTGCTACCAGTTTTTCGTATTCTTCAGCAGATCCAACAATAATGTCGTTTATTAAGCGTGAACCTGTTCCGGCAGGAATCAGGTGTCCTACAATTACGTTTTCTTTCAGCCCTTCAAGATAATCGACTTTTCCATAAATCGCAGCTTCATTAAGAACTTTTGTGGTTTCCTGGAATGATGCTGCCGAGAAGAAACTCTTTGTTTGTAGAGCTGCTTTTGTAATACCTTGTAAAACTTGCGATGATGTAGCAGGAACTGCATCCCTTGCTTCTACCAGTTTTAAATCTTTTCTTTTTAAGATTGAGTTCTCATCCCGCAGTTTTCTGGCAGTAATAATTTGTCCTGGCCTTAAAGTAGTAGAATCACCCTGCTCTGTTACCACTTTTTTATCGTAAATCCAGTCATTTTCATCCATAAATTCCCATTTGTCAACAACTTGTTTCTCAAGAAATTTAGTGTCTCCCGGGTCGGCGATTTCAACTTTCCGCATCATTTGTCTTACAATGATTTCGAAGTGTTTATCGTTAATTTTTACACCCTGCATCCTGTAAACTTCCTGCACTTCGTCAACAATATATTCCTGTACCTTTGTCGGGCCTTTAATGGCCAGTATATCTGAAGGTGTAATTGCTCCATCTGATAATGGTGTGCCAGCCCTGACAAAATCGTTCTCCTGGACAAGAATCTGTCTTGAAAGTGGAACAAGGTATTTTTTTATTTCTCCCATTTTTGAGGTAACAATTATTTCTCTGTTACCACGTTTTATTTTTCCGAAACTTACTTCACCATCAATTTCGGAAACAATAGCAGGGTTTGAAGGATTCCGGGCTTCGAATAATTCGGTTACTCGTGGCAAACCACCTGTGATATCGCCCGATTTTCCAACCGCTCTTGGTATTTTAACCAATACATCGCCTGATTTTACTTCCTCTTCTTCATTTACTACTATGTGAGCGCCAACAGGTAAGTTATAAGATTTCAGAATATCACCTGTTTTAGATAGAATTTTAATAACAGGGTTTTTGGTTTTATCCCTTGTTTCAATAATTACTTTTTCTTTGAAACCAGTTTGTTCATCTGATTCTTCGCGATAGGTTATATTTTCTATGACGCTTTCGAATTGAATTTTTCCTTTTGTTTCAGAAATAATAACAGCATTATAAGGATCCCATTCGCAAATTAGGGTTCCTTTTTTAACTGCTTCACCGTTTTTAATATATAAGTTTGAACCATAAGGAATATTATGCGATGTAAGCACAATTCGGGTATTTTTGTCAACTATTCTGAGTTCGGCTAAGCGGCCAATAACAGCATCGACTTTTTTACCTTCAGGTGTTGTTTTCTCAACAGTCCTAAGCTCTTCAATCTCAGCAATACCATCAAATTTGGCATGTATATTAGATTCGGCCAGGATATTTGATGCAGTACCACCAACGTGGAAAGTACGGAGGGTAAGCTGTGTTCCGGGTTCTCCGATAGACTGGGCAGCAATAACGCCAACGGCTTCACCCTGTTGCACCATACGGCTTGTAGCAAGGTTTCTTCCGTAACATTTGGCACAAACCCCTTTTTTGGATTCACAGGTTAATACAGAACGTATTTCAACCTGTTCAATTGGAGAATCTTCAATTATTTGTGCAATTTCTTCTGTAATTTCTTCACCTGATTCAATAATCAGATCACCGGTTAACGGATGATAAATATCATGTACAGTTGTTCTGCCTAAAATCCTTTCATAAAGGGTTTCGACAACTTCTTCTCCTTTTTTAATAGCAGTTGCAACCAGTCCGCGTAAAGTTCCACAGTCTTCTTCCTGAATAATAACATCCTGGGCAACGTCAACCAAACGGCGGGTTAAATAACCGGCATCAGCAGTTTTTAGCGCTGTATCGGCGAGACCTTTTCTTGCACCGTGTGTTGAAATAAAATATTCAAGAACAGATAAGCCTTCTTTAAAGTTAGAAAGAATAGGGTTCTCAATAATTTCCGAACCTGTGGAGCCAGATTTCTGTGGTTTAGCCATCAAACCTCTCATTCCTGAAAGCTGCCTGATTTGTTCTTTGGAACCCCTGGCGCCTGAATCAAGCATCATATATACGGAATTAAATCCCTGGTTATCGGAAGAAAGTTGCTTCATAAGGGTTTGAGTGATGCGTGCATTTGTATGTGTCCAAATGTCAATAATCTGGTTATACCTTTCGTTATTGGTAATGAAACCCATGTTGTAGTTATTCATCACTTCATCAACCTGCTGATAACCATCATTAACAAGATTAGTTTTTTCTTCCGGAATAATTACATCATCAATATTAAATGATAAACCTCCTTCAAAAGCCATCCTGTAACCAAGGTCTTTTATATTATCGAGAAATTCAGCGCATGCTGCAATACCTGCTTTTTTAAGAACAGTTCCGATAATTTCGCGAAGTGCTTTTTTTGTAAGGATTTGGTTAATATAACCAACTTCTTTTGGTACAAATTCATTGAATATTACCCGTCCAACAGTTGTTTCAATAATTTTATTTTCGGTTTTACCGTCTTTTATTTCTTGCATTCTTACTTTAATAATAGCATGTAATGCAACAACTTTTTCGTTATAGGCAATATTTACTTCTTCATGAGAATAAAATGTAAGGCCTTCTCCTTTTGCCCCTTTTCGGTCTTTGGTAATATAATAAAGCCCTAAAACCATGTCTTGGGAAGGTACAGCAATTGGTGCACCGTTTGCAGGGTTTAAGATATTGTGGGAACCAAGCATAAGGATTTGTGCTTCAAGAATAGCTGCATTTCCTAATGGAAGATGGACAGCCATCTGGTCGCCATCGAAGTCGGCGTTAAATGCTGTACAAGCTAATGGGTGTAATTGTATAGCTTTTCCTTCAATTAATTTTGGTTGAAAAGACTGAATACCTAATCTGTGAAGTGTAGGTGCACGGTTTAGTAAAACGGGGTGCCCTTTTAATACATTTTCAAGAATATCCCATACAACAGGGTCTTTTCTGTCGACAATTTTTTTTGCAGATTTTACTGTTTTAACTATACCCCTTTCAATAAGTTTTCGAATTACAAATGGTTTGTATAATTCAGCAGCCATATCTTTAGGCAAGCCGCATTCGTGCATTTTAAGTTCTGGCCCAACAACAATTACTGAACGGGCAGAATAGTCAACCCTCTTTCCTAATAAATTTTGGCGGAAACGGCCTTGTTTACCTTTTAAGCTATCGCTTAATGATTTTAAAGGACGGTTGGCATCGGTTTTAACCGCATTTGATTTTCTTGAATTATCGAATAGTGAGTCAACTGCTTCCTGAAGCATACGTTTTTCATTTCTTAATATTACTTCAGGTGCTTTTATTTCAATTAATCTTTTTAAACGGTTATTTCTAATAATTACCCTGCGATAAAGATCATTCAGGTCTGATGTGGCAAACCTTCCGCCATCAAGTGGCACCAAAGGCCTAAGTTCGGGTGGAATAACAGGTACAACTTTTACTATCATCCATTCCGGTTTATTTACACCTTTTGAGGCACGAAATGCTTCAACAACATTTAATCTTTTTAATGCTTCATTTTTACGTTGTTGAGATGTTTCTGTACCGGCTTTATGTCTTAGTGTATATGATAATTCATCTAAATCGAGCCTTGCTAGTAAGTCATATAATGCTTCAGCCCCCATTCCGGCAACAAATTTATCAGGATGGTCATTATCCAGGTATTGGTTTTCTTTTGGGAGTGTTTCAACAATATCAAGATATTCTTCTTCGGTTAAAAAGTCGAGGTAATTGATCCCGTCTTGTTGTTTAATTCCGGGATTAATAACTACATATCTTTCGTAATAGATAATTGAATCAAGTTTTTTAGTAGGTAAACCCAATAAATATCCTATTTTATTAGGTAATGATTTAAAATACCAGATATGGGCAACAGGTACAATAAGCGAGATATGCCCCATTCTTTCGCGCCTGACTTTTTTTTCGGTTACTTCAACGCCGCAACGGTCGCAAACAATACCCTTATATCTAATTCTTTTATATTTACCACAATGACATTCATAGTCTTTAACCGGGCCAAATATCCTTTCACAGAATAATCCGTCCCGTTCCGGTTTATATGTCCTGTAGTTAATTGTTTCAGGCTTTAATACTTCACCGCTTGACCGTTCCAAAACTTCTTCAGGTGATGCAAGCCCAATTGCAATTTTTGAAAAATTTCCAGTGGCTTTATTTTCTCTTCGGAATGACATATATTGTTATTTTAATTATGTTAACACAAATACTATTTAATTGTTAAGGAAGAAGGTCAATACTAAGGCCTAATCCTCTTAATTCATGTAATAAAACATTGAGTGATTCAGGTATACCCGGTGTAGGAAGATTTTCTCCTTTAACTATTGATTCATAGGCTTTAGCTCTTCCAACTACATCGTCAGATTTTACAGTAAGTATTTCCTGAAGGATATTGGCAGCGCCAAATGCTTCAAGTGCCCATACTTCCATTTCACCAAAACGCTGGCCTCCGAACTGGGCTTTTCCACCTAATGGTTGCTGAGTAATAAGTGAATAAGGCCCAATTGATCGGGCATGCATTTTGTCATCGACCATGTGCCCTAGCTTAAGCATATATATTACACCAACAGTTGCAGGTTGGTCAAACCTTTCACCAGTACAGCCATCGTAAAGGTATGTTTTTCCGTATTTTGGAAGTCCGGCCTGGTCGGTATATTTAGTAATATCTTCTAACTTGGCCCCGTCAAAAATTGGGCTTGAAAACTTCATGCCTAATTCTTTCCCGGCCCATGCAAGTACAGTTTCATAAATCTGGCCAAGGTTCATACGAGATGGAACACCTAATGGGTTTAATACAATATCAACCGGAGTTCCATCTTCAAGGAATGGCATATCTTCTTCTCTAACAATTTTGGAGACAATACCTTTATTTCCGTGACGTCCGGCCATCTTATCCCCGACAGTTATTTTACGTTTTTTGGCAATATACACTTTAGCTAACTGAATTATGCCTGTTGGTAATTCATCACCAATTGTCAGGTTATATTTTTTGCGTTTATATACAGCATCTAGTTCCCTGAATTTTAAAGTAAAGTTATGAATCAGTTTTTGAATGGTATCATTTTTATCTTTGTCGGTTGTCCATTTATTTGGGTTGATATTATGATAATCCAGATCCTGAAGAATTTTTTGGGTGAATTTAGTTCCTTTAGCAATAACATCAACATTGAAATAATCTTTTACGCCCTGTGAAGTTTTTCCATTAACAAGGATAAAAAGTTTATCGATTAATTTATTAGTAAGGTCACTAACATTCCTGTTAAATTCTTCATCAAGCTTGTCCATTAAAGGTTTTTCGTTTGCTTTTGCTTTTTTATCTTTAATAGTCCTTGAGAAGAGCTTTTTGTCGATAATAACACCTGAGAGCGATGGAGAGGCTTTTAATGATGCATCTTTAACATCTCCGGCTTTATCGCCAAAAATAGCCCGTAAAAGTTTTTCTTCGGGAGACGGGTCAGATTCCCCTTTAGGAGTAATTTTTCCAATTAATATATCTCCGGGTTTTACATGGGCGCCAATTCTTATTAAACCGTTTTCATCAAGGTCTTTTGTAGCTTCTTCACTAACATTTGGAATATCTGAGGTTAATTCCTCAAGCCCACGTTTTGTATCCCTCACTTCGAGTAAGTGCTCATCAATATGGATAGAAGTAAAGGCATCGTCGCGCACAACCCTTTCAGAAATAACAATAGCATCCTCAAAATTATAACCTTTCCAGGGCATGAAGGCAACTTTTAAATTTCTTCCTAATGCCAATTCACCGCCATCGGTAGCATAACCATCAGTTAGTATTTGTCCTTTTTTAATTTTATCGCCTTTAACTACAACAGGTTTGAGGTTGATACATGTATTTTGGTTAGTTTTAAAGAACTTTTGGATATTATATCTTTTAACTTCAGGGTCAAAACTTACAAATTTTTCATCCTCGGTTAAGAAATACCGGACAACAATTTCTTCTGCATCAACATATTCAACAATGCCATCTGCTTCGGCAACAACATGTATCCGTGAATCTTTAATAATAGTTGATTCTAAACCTGTTCCAACAATCGGAGCCTCAGGTTTTAATAGAGGTACAGCCTGACGCATCATGTTTGATCCCATCAATGCTCGGTTTGCATCATCGTGTTCGAGGAAGGGGATTAATGATGCTGCTATAGAGGCAATCTGGTTTGGGGCCACGTCCATCAAATGAACACTTTCTTTTTCGCTCAAAGGATAATCGGCTTCAAATCTTGATTTTACCCTGGGATTAATAAATTGGCCATCACTACCTATAGGAGCGTTAGCCTGAGCGATAATTTTAGTTTCTTCTTCTTCAGCACTTAGATAAATAATACCATTATTGGTTAAATCGACTTTTGCATTTTCTACTTGCCTGTATGGAGTTTCAATAAAACCAAGGTTATTTATTTTTGCATAAACACATAACGAAGAAATAAGCCCGATATTTGGCCCTTCAGGGGTTTCAATTGGACAAAGCCTTCCGTAATGTGTGTAATGAACGTCGCGTACTTCGAAACCGGCCCTTTCGCGGGATAAACCACCAGGCCCTAAAGCCGACATTCTTCTTTTATGGGTCATCTCGGCGAGCGGATTAGTCTGATCCATAAACTGAGATAACTGGTTAGTTCCAAAGAATGAGTTAATTACCGAAGATAAAGTTTTTGAATTAATTAAGTCAACAGGTGTAAAAACTTCATTGTCACGTACATTCATACGCTCACGTATTGTACGCGCCATACGGGCTAAACCTACGCCAAACTGATTAAAAAGTTGTTCGCCAACTGTTCTAACCCTTCGGTTACTTAAGTGGTCAATATCATCAACATCGGTTTTTGAATTGATAAGTTCAATCAGGTATTTTATAATTTCAATAATATCTTCTTTTGTCAGGACTTTAACATTCATATCAGTTTGAAGCCCTAATTTTTTATTGATCCTGTATCTTCCAACTTCGCCAAGGTCGTAACGCTTATCTGAAAAGAAAAGTTTGTCTATAACATCACGGGCGGTAGCTTCATCGGGTGGTTCTGAATTACGAAGTTGCCTGTATATATGAAGTACAGCTTCTTTTTCGGAGTTACAAGGATCTTTATGAAGTGTATTATATATAATTTCATAATCAGAAATAGTTGATCCTTCTTTATGAAGCAGGATTGTTTTAGCACCTGAATCAACAATAAGGTCTATATGTTCGTTCTCGATAATCGTTTCACGGTCAACAACAACTTCGTTGCGTTCAATCGAAACAACTTCACCGGTATCTTCATCAACAAAATCCTCAATCCATGATTTTAGCACCCTTGCGGCCAGTTTACGGCCAACAAGCTTTTTTAACCCGGTTTTTGAGACTTTATGCTCGTCAGCAAGGTTAAAAATTTCGAGAATATCTTTATCGCTTTCATAACCGATTGCACGTAATAAAGTCGTAACAGGTAATTTCTTTTTACGATCGATATATGCATACATAACATTATTGATGTCAGTAGCAAATTCGATCCATGACCCTTTAAAAGGGATGATACGGGCGGAATATAGTTTTGTACCGTTTGCATGAATACTTTGTCCGAAGAAAACGCCTGGTGAGCGGTGTAGCTGTGATACAATAACCCGTTCGGCACCGTTAATAACAAATGAACCACGCGGGGTCATATAAGGAATTGTTCCTAAATATACTTCCTGAATAACAGTGTCGAAATCTTCGTGTTCCGGGTCGGTACAATAAAGCCTTAATTTTACTTTTAGGGGTACACTAAAAGTTAATCCGCGTTCAATACATTCTTCGATTGAATATCTTGGCGGATCGATATAATAATCGATAAATTCTAAAACGAAATTATTTCGTGTATCGGAAATAGGGAAATTTTCGCAAAAAACTTTGTATAATCCTTCTTCTTTTCTTATTTCGGGGGTGGTTCCTAACTGGAAAAACTCGCAAAAAGATTTTATTTGAATTTCAAGAAAATCGGGATAATCGAGTTGGTTTTTTGAAGAAGAAAAATTAATTCTTGTAGTTGTGTTATTTGAAGTCATTTGTTAAAGAAATTTGATGAACTTATTGAAATATAATATAATGACAAAAAGGCTTAGAATCCTGTGTGTTAAAATCAGGATTCTAAACCTAAAACAGCCTTATAAAAGGCATTTATTTTTATTTAAGTTCAACTTCGGCTCCGGCTTCTACTAGTTGATTTTTAATTGATTCGGCTTCGTCTTTAGATACACCTTCTTTAACAGGTTTTGGAGCATTATCAACTAATTCTTTAGCTTCTTTTAATCCAAGTCCTGTTAATTCTTTAACTAATTTAACAATTTGAAGTTTAGCTCCACCCGGGGCAGTTAATATAACATCAAATGTTGATTTTTCAGCAGCGGCGGTTTCGGCGGCTCCGGCTCCGGCTGCAGGAGCAGCAACAGCAACTGCAGCAGCTGCAGGTTCAATTCCATAATCATTTTTTAAAATATCAGCCAGTTCATTAACTTCTTTTACAGTTAAGTTTACTAATTGTTCAGCAATAGCTTTTAAATCTGCCATTTTTTTCGATTTTAAATGTTATTTAATTTAATTTTTATTTATTCTTTTTCAGATAATGTTTTTAATACACCACATATTTTGTTTCCACCCGATTGGAGTGAAGAAACAACGTTTTTCATTGGTGATTGTAACAGAGCAACAATGTCGCCAATAAGTTCGTTTTTGGTTTTTAATGTAGCAAGAGCATCAAGATATGCTTCTCCAATATAAATTGATTCTTCAACATAGGCTCCTTTAAAAACAGGTTTATCATGGTCTTTTCTAAATTCTTTGATTAATTTAGCAGGGACACTTCCTGTTTCTGTAAACATAATAGATGTAGGGCCATTTAATATGTTAAAAAATTCGTTGAACTTATCTTCGCATTGTTCCAGGGCTTTTTTCAGAAGGGTGTTTTTTACAACTACCAATTCAATATTTTTTTCAAAACATTTTCTTCTGAGATTTGAGGTATCTGCCGCATTTAAGTCAGCAATATCAGCTAAATAGAAATGATTATTTTCTTTTATCTGCTCAATTAATGAATCGATTATTGCTTGTTTGTCTTCTTTTTTCATTGCTTAAAATGTTTCGTTACCTAGTCAGTAATAGTTTTAGCATCTATTTGGATGCCTGCACTCATAGTACTAGATAGGTAGATACTCTTAATGTAGGTGCCTTTAGCTGATGCAGGTTTTAATTTAACAATCATATTGAGAAATTCTTTTGCATTTTCAGCAATTTGTTCGGGTTTGAAAGATACTTTGCCGATAGAAGTGTGAATTATACCAGCTTTATCGACTTTAAAATCGATTTTTCCTTGCTTCACTTCTTTAACAGCTTTGCCAATTTCCATAGTAACTGTACCGCTTTTTGGGTTTGGCATTAAGCCTCTTGGGCCGAGTACTTTACCCAGTTTCCCAATTTTACCCATAATTGCAGGCATAGTTATAATGACATCAATATCTGTCCATCCACC